>JBJTSM010000437.1:0-4329 GCA_046076685.1 Planctomycetia bacterium
GTGATCGTGTTCACGAGCGACCATGGCTACCACATGGGCGAGCACGGCCTCTGGCAGAAGATGAGCCTCTTCGAGGAGAGCTGCCGCGTGCCGCTCGTCGTCGTCGCGCCGGGCGTGACGCGGGCGGGCACGCGGGTCGCGGCCCCCGTGAGCCAGGTCGATCTCTATCCCACGCTCGCGGAACTCTGCGGGCTGACCGTGCCGGGCAATCTCCAGGGGCAGAGCCTCGTACCGCTCCTACGCGACCCTGCCGCAAAGGGCCGCGACTGGGCGATCACGCAGGTGGTCCGGGGCGGCGGGAAGAACCGGCCCACGGTCACCCGCGACGCCTCGTCCGACGACCCCCGCTACGTCGGCTACTCGCTCCGCACGCCCCGCTGGCGGTACACGGAGTGGGACGAGGGCCGCAAGGGCTATGAACTCTACGACCACGACACCGACCCGCGTGAACTGAAAAACCTCGCCGCCGACCCGGCCCATGCGGACGACCGGCGGGAACTCGCGGCCCTCCTGCGGGAGGCGATCGCCTCCACCCTGCCGCCGGGTGGCCGCGTGCCCGAGGTGCAGCCCGGCACCTGGGCCCCGACGCTGCAGACGCCATGATTAGCGCCACGCACATGACGTTTTGTTTTTTTCAGGCGGCGTCGCATGAATTTCGTCGTTATTCTTTGACCAGTCAGCCGAAGAACACGATCAAAAACACCGTTTCGCACCGAAGAGCACTGGAGAGCATCATGAGGCAGTCCTCCCGCCGTAATTTCGGCCGCCGTGATTTCGGCCATATCGAGCAACTCGAGTCGCGGGCGGTGCTCAGCGCGGTCAGCGTGGCGGTCATGCCGCCCGCCGTGCAGGATGGATCGATCGTGGTCGCGCCGAGCCTGCCTGGCTCCCCGGTCGCCGCCGCGCGGCTGGTTCTCCGCGTGCCGCCGCAGGTGGAGGCCGGTGCGCCGACGCCGATCATCGCGACGGCGATCGATGCCGCCGGGCGTCCGGTGACGTCGTTCAGTGGGTCGGCATTTGTCTCCAGCACCGATGGCGCGGCGGCCATTCCGATGATCGAGGTTCAGTTCAAGGATGGCCGGGCGTCGTTCGAGGTGACGTTCGCGACGGCTGGCACGCAGACAGTGAGCGTGAGGATGCTCGGCGATGATCCTGCTGGCCGCTTGGCCGCCCGGGCATCGACTGTGGTCACGGCCCCGCAGACGCTGAGTTCGTTCCGCGTCAGCGTTCCGCCGCGGGCCACGGCCGGAACCGCCATCGATGCGTCGATCGTGGCGGTCGACGCCGCCGGGCGACCGCTCAACAGATTTTCCGGGACCGCCACGTTGGCGAGCGCCGACTCCGCGGCGACGCTGCCGGCCTCGGTGAAATTCGTGAACGGCCGGGCCACCGCCCGCGTCACGTTTGGCACCGCGGGCAGCCAGAGCCTCTCCGTGCGAGGCGGC
Source organism: Planctomycetia bacterium (assembly GCA_046076685.1). Classification (GTDB taxonomy): domain Bacteria; phylum Planctomycetota; class Planctomycetia; order Pirellulales; family UBA1268; genus CAMCQY01. Next base: position 1,446 of record JBJTSM010000437.1, read on the forward strand.
GCTGGCGAGAAGATCGTCACCACGGCTGCCACGGAGGTCGTCGCGCCGCGGGTGGCGACCACGTTCGCCGTCGTGCTGCCGAAGGCCGTGCCGGTCGGCGTGCCCGTGCTCGTGACGATCGTGGCAACCGACGCCCAGGGCAGGCGGATGCCGACATTCTCCGGCACGGCGACGCTTTCGTCGTCCGACAGCGCGGCGAAGCTGCCGAGTTCGGTGCGGTTCGTCGCCGGCCAGGCGACGGCGCGGGTGACGTTCGGGACGCTCGGCGAGCAGACGCTCACGGCTTTCAGGGTCTGGAGTGGTCCGAACGGTGCGATCTCCGGGACCGGCAAGACGCAGGTCGGAGAGGTGTCGATCCAGAGGCGGTAAGCCGCGGGCCTATTTTCCGCCGCAGGCCTCGAGGAGCATGTCGCAGAAGGTCTTCTCGTGGGCGGGCTGATACCGCGCCCGCCGGACGAAGAGATTGATGTGCTCGTGGCCGAACGTGCGCGACACGTCCCGGTACACCACCCCCTCGGCCGCATGCCCGCGCGGCGGCGGCTCGGTCATCAGGCGGCCCATCGAGGCCACCGACGCCCCGAAGCCCATCTGCACGTAGTTGAGCAGCAGCGCCTTCGAGTTGGCCTCCATCGTGATCGTGAGCCCGTCGCCGACGCCGGCCTCCGAGAAGACGGCGTCGAGCCGCTGCCGGTTGTTCGTTCCCGGGGCGAACACCACGAGCGGGTGCCGCCCGATCTGCCGGGGAGACAGCCGCTTTTCGGTCGCGAGCGGGTGGTCCTCGCGGGCGATGAGCATGAACGGATACTCCGCCACCCGTTCGCAACGCAGGGCCGGCGGCGGCGGCTCCTCCAGCTGACCGGCCACGGCCACGTCGACCGCCCCCTTCTCGACCAGCCCGATGGCCTCCTTCGAGCTGCGGTCGTAGAGACAGACCTCGATGTCGGGGTGCAGGCGTCGAAACCGTTCCAGCACGCCGGGCAGGTCGTAGGAGAGGATTTCACCGGGCGCGGCGATCGAGAGCACGCGGTGCGCGGCGTCGGGCGACAGGGAAAACGTCTCCACCAGTTCGTCGAAGCCCTTCACGAGCGGCGCGGCCATGCTGAGCAGCAGCCGGCCCCGGTCGGTGAACACGAGCCGCCGCCCCTCGGTGTGCACGAGATCGCAGCCGAACGCCTTCTCGAGCGCCCGCACCTGCTGCCAGACGCTGGGCACGGAGAGCTCGAGCTTCTGGGCCACGGCCGCGAAGCTGCCCTCGGCCGACAGCGCCACGAACGCCCGCAACTGGCGAAACCGCAGCTGCTTGAACCGGCGGATGTCGCGGAGCCGGGCCGGAGGGGATCGCGAACCGGATCGGGCAGGACGCTCGGAAGCCATTCGTTCACCGGAAAGGGGATCGGATCGGCACGACGGTCAGGAGCGAGGCAAACCCCGCTGTTCGCGAGCCTACCATCGTCATGTGCGCCGTGCAAATTACTTTGCTTTTTTATAGGCCGCTGGAAACGCATCCTGTCGATATGTTTATAGGAAAAGTCGGGGGGGCGCCTCACGCGGGAGCCTTCCGGGCTGCGTTCCTCTTTGGGTTCCCTTTTTCGTCTCGTCATTCTCTCGGAGCATCCCATCATGCAGTGCTCGCACCCGCGACGCCCGCCGCCGTCGCCATCCGCGTTCCCGCATTTCAAGCTCGGGCGTGTCAGCCTCTCTCGTCTCAAGGGATTCACGCTCGTGGAGCTGTTGGTCGTGATCGCGATCATCGGCGCGCTCGTGGGCCTGCTCTTGCCGGCGGTGCAGGCGGCCCGCGAGGCGGCCCGCCAGTCCGCGTGCTCCAACAACACGAAGCAGCTCGCACTCGCCGTGTTGGGATACGAGAGCGCCAACGCGAGGTTCCCGGCACTCGGCTACGACTACCAGCTGTTTGCCGTGCAGCGGAGTGGCACGACGAACAGAAACCTCGCATGGGATGAGTACGGCGTGCTCTACCACATTCTGCCATTCGCCGAAGAAGCGGAACTCTACGACAAGGCCAATGCGTATTTCCGTTGCTGGGAATACGGCACCTCAACAAGCAGGGGCCCGACGACCAACTCCGGATTCACCTACAATGGCCAGGCCAATGTGGCGAGCCCCTTCAAGGCCCAGCCCACCGTGTTTCTCTGTCCATCCGAGAGGCAGCGAGAGCCGCTTCAGAACGGTTTCGGCACGACGAGTTACCACATTAGTCACGGAGACACGCTCACCTCGGACAGCGCCTGGAACAAGCGGGGTCCGTTTCTCCCCGGCACTGCCCGAAACGGGACGGCCGACGGTGTCATCGTAAGTCCGGATCCTGCCTTGCCCGGGACCCCATCGCGGACAAAAAACATCACCGACGGGGTCTCGAAGACCGTCATGCTCGCCGAAGTCGCGATCGCCGACGGCTCCGACAAGCTACCGGGGGGCTGTGGACGAACTTCTTCGACCCTTGTCTGGGCAAACTCTACGGCCTCCTCCAACTCGTCGCCTGCCACATGCGTGGGGCTGATGTCGAGCGGCGTCTACACCAGTTCTCAGACCATCAGCGGAAGCGGGCTGCCCGGACAGGCATGGGGGTGGAGCCTGGGACGCGCGACGGGCTTTTCCACGATCGCCTCTCCCAATTCGCCGCGGTGCGGCAATCAGGGAGGCATGCAGTTGGTTCCCGCCAGCAGCCACCACGCGGGTGGCGCCGTTGCGGCAATGTGCGACGGGGCCGTGCGTTGGGTCAAGGACGATATCGACGACGGCACCGGAACTGAAACATACAGGTACTCGACGTATACGGGAGCCAGCCGCAGCGGTGTCTGGGGAGCGCTCGGCAGCCGTGCCGGGGGAGAGAGTGCAAGCCTTGATTGAGAACCGCGGCCAAAAA
>JBJTSM010000438.1:0-2659 GCA_046076685.1 Planctomycetia bacterium
GACCGCTACGACCGACGCAGGTGGGCCATTTCGACGCTGCCGACCGTTCTTGCCTCATCGCGAAGAGCGTTGTAAACTTGGCCGGACCGGGAGGGTAAGCGAATTGGCCAGCGGTCTGACTCGAAATCAGATGCCGGGAAACCGGTTGTGGGTTCGAATCCCATGCCCTCCGCCTCGATCGTGTCCGCTCGCCTCTCTTCGCCTCTCCTGTAGCACGGCTTCGGGGCGGCTGCAGCATTTTGCCCGGGGCTTCTTCGGAAGAATGTGCAAAATGCGGCGGGGGATGAGCTGCCGAGGGTGGCCTCCCCGCCTGGCGAAACCAGCGAATTGTGCGGCGAATTGCCGCGGCGGCCGCCGGCATCTGTTTCTCGGCCGTTTGGCACGAGGTGTGCATCTCCCTCGGAGCGTGTCGTTGGCAGTCCAGCCACGGCACGGAATCGGAGGCAGGATATGGCCACCACGAGCACGCAGCACGATCGGCACCGGTCCTCGCCTCGCCCCGGCATCGCCGACGACGGGCCTGAGCCCACCGACGAGGAACTCATGCACCTGGCCTGTGCCGACGACGGGGTGGCGGCGTTCGAACTACTCATGCACCGGCACGAGCACGACATCCTCCGCTACCTGCGCCGCTACCTCGGCAATGTCGAAATGGCCGAGGATGCCTGCCAGGCCACGTTTCTGCGGGTGCACCAGAAACGGCATGCGTTCACGGCCGGCCGGAGGTTTCGCCCCTGGCTCTACGCGATCGCGACCAACCTCGCCATCGACGCCTGCCGTCACGCCCGCCGCCATCGCATGGTGGGGCTCGACCAGACCGTGGGCGGAGCCGACGACGGGGTGCAACTCGTCGACTTCCTGGCGGGCGACGAGCAGACCGCCGACGTCCGCGTCGATCGGGAGGAGCTGCGGCGGTGGGTGGCCGCGGCGATCCGGCAGCTGCCGGAGTCGATGCAGACGCCGGTCGTGCTCGTGTATCACCAGGGCATGAAGTATCGCGAGGCGGCCCACACCCTCGGGATTCCGGTCGGGACCGTGAAGAGCAGACTGCATGCGGCGCTGGCCAGGATCGGCCGCTCGTGGCAGCAGAGCGGCTTGAACAACTGACCGCGGCGGCTGACTTTATCCACGGGCTGTCAAGCCGCTCCGTTGGTCGCCATCGCCTCGAGTTCCTGCCGGACGAGGTCGAGAAACTGCCGGCCGCCTTCGTGGGCGTCGGGGTGCGCCGAGCAGAGACAGCACAGCGACAGGCCGCCGGCGTAGGTCGTCACGCCGATCGCCGCCCGCGTGCGCGGCCGTAGCGGGGGCACGCCGATGCAGCCCTCGATCACGAGATCGGCCGGGGCGTCGCGGCCGTCGATCCGGGGCACCCCCGACCGCATCCGCCGGCTCGGATCGCCGATGTTGCTCACCACCACGGTCGAGATGCAGACCGGCATCCGGCTGACAAGCCGCAAGAGCCAGGGCCGGCGTGCGAGCACCGCCAGCGCCTCGAGAAAAAAAGCGGCGGCGCCATGGTCGAGAATCCAGTGGGTGGCGGTGGCGATGGAGGTCTCGAGCGTGCGGACGTCGCCGCACTCGGCGGCCGTGCGGTCGAGAAAGGCATAGCCGAGGTCGTTGCAGGCCGGCTCACGCCGGCCCGGTGGGCGGAGGTTGACCGGCATCGTCACCCGCACGTGGCCGGCCCGGCGCCGGCCGCGGGTGTTCCAGGCGACCGCCGCCCGCATCGCCGCGGCGAGGATGCTGTCGTTGAGCGACACGCCGCCCGCCGAGGCCGCCGTCCGCAGGCGTTCGGTGGTGTCGTGGTCGAAATCGATCCATTCGTAGGGGGGCGAACGCGGATCGCACCGGGGGGCTTTCGTGGCCGATGCGTCTCGCGGAGCATCGCCGGCGGACACGCGCGAGAGCGGTGTGGGCCAGAACCGGGCGAACGTCCAGGCCTCCCGCAACGCCTGACGACCGCCGTCCGTGTGCGGCTGTTCGGCCGCGGTTTCGGGAGACGGCGGCTGACGGGGCGGCCGTGGCTTCGAAAACGCCCGCGGCTCCATGCCGGCATATACCGCCCACATGTCGCCCATGAACTCGCAGCCGGCGACGCCGTCGCAGGCCGAATGATGGATCTGAAAGACCACCCGATGCCGCTGATCGCCGCCACTGAGCACGACGATCCGCACGCCGCTCTCGCGCCCTAGGTCGAAGGCTCGCCACGGATCGCTGCCGATCGCCTCAGGATTCCAGATCACCGTCGGGACGACGTCGGGGGGCAGCCAGACGGGATGGCCCCCGCCCCTATCCACGCGGCTGCAGAGCAGCGGGTGTCGCCGGGCCGCCGTCTCCACCGCCTGCCGGAGCCGGTCCTCGTGGAGGGGGCCTGAGACCCTGTTTTCGAGGAAGAAGCACATCGGATGGCCGGGCCGGCCGTCGATGAGCATCAGCTGCTCGAACGGCGTCAGCAGACGCCCGGCGGCGGGGGCGGCCGGTTCGGCGGGAGAACGGTTCGCAGACGGGGCGGCCATGTCGGCGTTGAAGATACCCTCGTTCCGAAGGAGCCGCGAATTTCCCGCCAAAAATGCCGCTTCGGCCCGGTGCACCCCCCTGCAAAAATCGTTGACACCGGTTTTCTGCCGAGCATACTGCGGGCCTCGGCAGCCGGCGGCCG
>JBJTSM010000439.1:0-2147 GCA_046076685.1 Planctomycetia bacterium
CGTCACCGTGCTCGAACGGCATCGGGACCTGGTGCTCGAAACCGTGCGCGACATCCCCGGCCTCTCGGCTGCCGTGCCGCAGGCCACGTATCTCGTCTGGATCGACTGCCGCGGCACGGGCGTGGCCGATCCGCAGGCCGCCTGCGAAGGAGCGGGGCTGGGCCCCTCCGACGGCCGGGATTTTGGATTCCCGGGATTCATCCGGCTCAACACCGCCTGCCCCACATCCCGCCTCGAAGAGGCACTCTGCCGCCTCCGCCGCGCTTTTTCGTGAAGCAGTGAAAGAGAACCGGGCAGTCTGGGGAATCTGCGCATCGGCCGAAACCATTGCCGCCGGCGGGCTGGCGGGCTCACCTTCGTCGAGCGGGCCGACCGATTCTCATCGTGAGCGGCAGAGAAAGATCCCGGTCACGATTCGGCAGGAGCAGACGATGTCACGCAAGCGTTCGCGGAAGGAAACCTACGCCCAGAAGGTGGTCGGCCTGGCCACCACCGCCCTGCCCCTCCCCGACCCGGTGGAGAAGGTGGCGAGGTCGCGTTGGGGCGCGCGGCTGCTCATCGTGCTCGTGCCGATCCTCATCGCCACGGGCGTGATCACGATCTCGTGGACGGGTGGCCTGCCGAGCATCTCGGTCAATCAGGACCGCGCCGCGGCCGTCGGCCGGGAAGTGAAGGACGAGGCGATCAAGGCGGCCGAGCGGGTCAGGCAGTACGGCGACAGCAGCTACCGCTGAGCCCACTTCTCGCGAAACACCCCATCCCGGCGCTTGCGCTTCGGGCTTGTATGGGAACGGCATCCCGGCGCTTGCGCTTCGGGCTTGTATGGGAACCCCATCCCGGCGCTTGCGCTTGCATGCACCCATAAAAGCCCCCGGCGCCAGCCGGGGGATACCCGGATGCGGCGTCACCCACGCGTCCACGCGGCGTCCACATACCGCCACGGCCGCCCCGCGGGCGGCTCGTCCCTGAGGCACTCGGGCAGCCGGTGCTGCGACCAGCCGTCGAAGCAGATCCGCCGCGCAAACCGCAGGATCGACCACGGCATGCCGACGGCCGAGAAGAACGGCGGAGCGGCCGAGGGCCAGGGGCCGCCGTGCTGCATCGGCGGCACGACCGCGAGGCCCGTCGGCATCCGGTTCTCGATGATCCTGCCCGCCCGCGGCACGAGCCGCTCGGCGACCCGGGCAAACGCCGCGTCGTCGCGGCCATCCGCGGCGGCAAAGATGCTCGCGCCCAAGGCCCCGGGCACGCATGCGACCGCCTCGAGCAATTCCCTTTCGTCGCGACAGGGCGCGAGCAGCGTGGCGTTGCCGAAGGCCTCGATGACCAGCGACTCCGGTCGGGCCAGCAGTTCGGCGGCGGACACCTCGAGCAGCGTCGGCCGGTGGCTGCACGGTCCGTCGGCCGCGCCGCCACCGGCCACGCGCCGCGCGCCGGACCGCTCGAGCGCCGCGATCGCCGCCACGAGCCGGTCCCGGCCGGCCGGCCCCAGGAGCACCTGTTCCCCGATGGCGGCAAGCCGTTCGGCGACGGCTTCGGTGAACCGTCGCGCAGGCTCATCGGCGACGAAGAACACGAGCCCCGGCTTCGTGCAGAACTGTCCGGCCGAACCCGTCACGCTCGCGGTCAAGGCATCTGCGATCTCGATCCCGCGGTCGGCCACGGCGGCCGGCAGGAGGACGACGGGATTGATGCTCCCCATCTCCACCCAGATCACGCGGCCCGCGGCGGCCGCCGCCGCGTAGAGCCGCTTGCCGGCCTCCTGACCGCCCGTGAAGCCGGTCGCGCCGACGCGTGAATCGGCCACGAGCCGCTCGCCATCTTCCGGGGAAACGCCGTGCAACAGTTGCACGGTCGCCGCGGGCAATCCCGTGTCGTGGAGGGCGGCGACCGCCTCCTCGGCCGCCAGACGCGAGACGCCCGGGTTGCCCGGATGGGCCTTGGCGATGACGGGGTTGCCGGCGGCGATCGCGGCCGCGAAGTCGCCGCCGGTGACGGCACCGTAGGCCAGCGGAAAATTCGCCGGCGGGAAGACCACGACGGGACCGAGGCCGAACGCGGCCGAACGGATGTTGTGTCGGGAGTCGATCATCGCCATCCGCCAGGTGCCCTCGCGGGCGGCGGCCGCTGCCTGCCGCAATTGGTCG
>JBJTSM010000440.1:0-3162 GCA_046076685.1 Planctomycetia bacterium
CGGGTTCGTCGGCACGATCATGCCGAGCGCCGGCAAGCTGGCGATGCTCGTCGACCGGCTCGACGACGGCATGCCGTTCGACCAGGCATTCGTGGCGGTGTTTCGCAGTCCGCCGCAGCCGCTCTTCGAAGCCTGGATGGCCCAGGCCACCCGCGGCCCGAAGCGGTAGGCGGCCCCGGGGGGCACGCCGGGTTTGACGCAACCCCGGCTGGTGCGCTATCCCCCGGCTTGCGCCGGGGGCTTGTATTGGGGGTTCCGATACAAGCCCGAAGCGCGAGCGACGGGATCGTGTGTCTGTCGAGGCGTTATCCCCCGGCTCGCGCCGGGGGCTTGTATTGGGGGTTCAGTGCCCGAGCCTTGCCGTGAAGGCAGCCCGCGGCGATACGTTTTCCACCGCAATGCCGTGGCGGCGTGTGATGCGGAGAGCTCGTTTTAAAAACAGACGGGGGTGCCTGGGCCCCGGGGCATGTGATCCGAGCGGTATTTCCAAAACCCGCCAGTCTCCTGACGGGCCGGAAGCCTTCGGCTGTACACGCGACCGGAGCCGTCAATCGGCCCCCAACGAGCCTCGTTAAGAGCTCACCGACATGGATCGACGCATCACGAACATGACAGAAAACGTATCGCCGCACGCTCCTTCCGCCGGTTGTCTCCGCCGGCTTGTCATCACTGCTCCTGCTGATCCCGGCCCGCCGGCCCCATCGACTTGGTGTTGCGCTCGACCGCCATCACCACCGTCTGCCGGGAGGCGCCGTCGGCCGTGCTGGCCACGATCGGCAGCACCTGCCTGCGGTTGGGCATCTCCACGCGAACGCGGAACGTCCCATCAGCATGCACCTTGACCGGCTCGCCCTGCAAGGTGACGTAGGCTCCGGGCTGCGTGACGCCGTAGACGACCATCTCGGCATCGACGTCGAGCTCGAAAGAAGGCACCCCATCCTCGCCCTCGTCGTCATCGATGGCGGTCGAGCGGGCGGCGGGCGGCCCCATCGGCCGGCGCAGCCGTTCTTCGAAGAGTTCCTGAAGTTCCGAGCTCGACTGTTCGGCGGAAAAGCCGCCGCTCATCGCATAGATGCGCTCGCAGTCGTCGACGATGTCGCCCCAGTGGGCGTCGAGCGTATCGCCCTGGGGGCTGGCCGGCGTGGTGACGGCGTTGCTCCGCACCAGGCCGTGAAACCGTCCGGAGGCCGCCAGGTAGCCGATCTCGCAGCGGTAGCGGTGGGGATCGCGGACGTCGATGAACCAATTCTTCACCCCGCCGTGCACCGGGATCTCGCGAACCACGCGTTCCGATGGGGAGGCGTTGAGCCCGCTCTCCAGCTGGATCAGCCGCAGGATCGGGCGGGCGCCGTGCCATTCCTGGCCGAGTGCCGCCTGGGCGCGGGCGATGCTGCGGCTGGTGAGCTCCCAGAAGACGTGGAGCCAGTGAGGCCCCCGGGCCATCAGCACCATGCGATCCCGCACGGGCCGGGCCGATCGGCCGCCTTCCGGGGGCGTGGTCAGATTCTTGGCCTTGAGCAGCCGCTCGCGTGCCTGCTGGAGCCGCTGATCCACGGCCGGATCCCGCGGCTGGGGCACGGCCCGCGGCACTGCGACAGCGACGGCACCGGCCCCCACGGGACGGCCTGCCCCCGCGTCGGTCCGCGAGGCGGCCGGGACGGGCGGCCTCGCCCTGGCCTTGCGGACCAAGGCCCGGATGAGCTGGTCCTTCCGCATCGCGTGCCAGCCGGCCACGCCGTGCTGCTTGGCGAGGCGGGCAAGGTCACGGACCGGTTTTTCCTTCAGGCTGGCTGACGTCATCCGTTGGTTCTTCCCGTGGAGATTCCAGCGGGAAGCGGCTTCCGCTCGAGCCGCGCATCCCAACTGCGTCACTCAACGGTACCGGGAACCCCCGGCAAACGCAAACAAAGCACCCCCACTTGGGGTGGTTTTTTCGAATTCAGCCGAGAATTTCGGTCAGTCGCCGCGGAGCTTGAGTCCCCGTTCGGACAGCTTCTCCCGCACCTCGTTGAGGCTGGTGACGCCGAAGTTCTTGCATTCCATGAGGTCTTCGGCCGTCCGACGGACGAGTTCGGAGATGAGGGTGATGCCGAGCTTCGTGGTGCACTTCCTCGCCCTGACGGACAGGTTGAGCTCGGTGATCGGCTGCGACAGGAGTTCCTGTTCGTCGGCCGAAGGCTCCTGCATTTCTGGCTCGGCCTCTTCCACGGGGGCGGGCGCCGCAAACTGTCCCAGCGAGAGCCCCTTGGAAGCCAGCATGTCCTTGATTTCCACGAGGCTCGTCTCGCCGAAATTCTTGCTCGCCAGGATCTCCGCCTCGCTGGTCCGGGCCAGGTCGCCGAGCGTGTGGATGCCCATCTTCTGCAGGCAATTCCGGCTCCGCACGGAGAGTTCGAAGTCGCTCACCGGGAGGTTCATCACCTGCTCGATCCGGTCGCGTTGCTTCTGCTCCTGCTCTTCGGTGCGCTGGTCGCCCGCCGCTGCGGAATCCTTGAGAAACAGCCGTGCCCGCGGATGATCGGGGATGGCCTCGAGAATTCGCCGGTAGCACTGCTGGGCCTTGGCGAAGTCGTTGCGGTCCTCGTGCATGAGGCCGAGGTTGAGCAAGGCGCCGAGCGACGCCGGATACCGCTCGAGCGACCGCTCGTAGCAGGCCTTCGCCTCGTCGTCGTTCCCCGCGCGATCGTTGAGGATGCCGAGGGCAAACAGGGCATGCGAGTGGCCGGGATCAATGGCAGTTGCCTTCTCGAATGCCGCGGCGACCTCGCCTGACGGGGCCCCTCGATCCATCAGCAGTCCGCCCCGTGCAGCCCAATAGTCAGCTGACTTGGCGGCGGCATCGCCGTCCTTGCCGGACGACAGGTCGTCGAGCGTTTTGGCCGCTTCGTCCAGCTGACCGGCCGAGCGTGCCGCCTCGGCCGCGGCGGCACTGCAAGCGATCGCGTCGTAGCCCGACTTCTTTGCGGCATCGAAGGCCTCCCGGGCCTTGTCGAACGCCTCGAGGGCCGCATGGGCGAGGCCCTGGTGATACAGGGCAAGCGCGCCACCGTCGGCCGACCTTAGGGTGTCGAGTGCCTCCCGGTAGCGGCCCAGCAGGTACTGGCAGACGCCCAGCCGGACGGACGCCGCCGGGCTGCGATCGGTGAGCTGCTCGAGTTCGCG
>JBJTSM010000441.1:0-10313 GCA_046076685.1 Planctomycetia bacterium
CTGCCGGCGGTGCAGTCGGCCCGCGAGGCGGCTCGCATGGCCACGTGCCAAAACAGGCTCAAGCAGTTCGGGCTGGCGGCGCTCAATTTTGAATCCGTCCGGAAAGTCTATCCGCCCGGAGGTTCGTCACATGCCAGAAACATCGCCCAGTTCGGAGGTTCGGACCCCACCGGGTCGGGATACACGCGCGGCATGGGGGGCTCATGGGCCTTTTGGATGCTGCCCTACCTCGAGCATGCGGATAAGTACGCTCAGGTCGATCAGGGGATCGACAGCTGGGGTTGGTGGCAGACCGGCGGGAATTCAGTTGGCTCAAAATTTCATCGGTGGTACCCGCAGGATTTCCAATGCCCATCCAACCCGAACATGCCATTCATCAAGTACCGGGATCAATACCTCGCACCTGCCTACGTGGCCATCCATGGTTCTGATCGCGACATGAAGGTGTCGCCAAGCAGTGTTGCCAGCAATGACGGCTACTCCGCAGGTACGCAGCCCTTTCGCTGGGTGGGGGGCGGCAACGGTGGCGCGATGGCGGACAATGGCGCGATGATCATCAATGGCAAGATCTCGACGAAGGACATCACCGATGGAACGAGCAAGACCATGCTCTTCAGCGAGCAGAGCGACTGGGCCGCGCCGGCAACCCCGAACGCCACGTTCGTGTCTCAAGGAAAATACCCGGGCCCGGGAAATGGCTACCAGTGCACGAACGCCCAGGTCGTATGGGATGGCGCCTGGAACATGATCGACGGCAGTCGCACGGCATTCAATCGCGGGTCCGGCTGGGGCTTCACGAACGTGGCGATGATCACGGCCGGCCTCGGCACGCGGGTCTGCCCTTCTGCAGGCGCCGATTACGGGGGGCTCTACGCCCAGGTAAACAATACCCCGATCCGCTCGGCCCATGCCGGCAAGGGGGCATTCGCGGTGTTTGCCGATGGAAGCGTCACGTTCCTGACGGAGGGAATCGACACGAACCTCTTCAAAGACATGGCCGTCCGCGACAGCGGCCAGCAGAAGGCGCTGACACAATGAGTACTCGGAAGACTCGCATCCTTCTTCTCGTCCTCGCGACCCTCGCCGCGACAGCGGCCGGCTGCCGGCCGAACGACAAGGCCTTCGTGAAGGGCCGCATCACCCTCGCCGGCGAACCGCTCGACAACGTGCTCGTGATGTTCGTGCCCGCCGCGGGCCCGTCGTCCGGAGGCACGACCGATGCCGATGGCCGCTATGGACTCACGAGCGGGCCCAAGCTCGGCAAGCAGGTGTTCACGGGGCGGTGCAAGGTGTCCGTGGGTGAAATCGCCGACGACCCCACCAAGCCGCCGCCTCCACCGCGGTTCGATCCCCGGTATCTCTCGGCGGAGTCGAGCGGCCTCGATTGCGACCTGAAGACGGGCCCCAACACGGTGGACTTCGACCTCGACCCGAACCCGGCGGCGGGGAAAGCGAAGTGACCGGAAAAAGGGGACGCAGCCCTTTTCCGATTCTGCTCGCCGTGGCCTGCATCGCGGCTCATGCGGCTCTGGCCGCCGCGGCACCCGAATGGCGCGGGGCCGACGTCGGCTCCGCCACGGGTGGCAGCCACGCCTGGAACGGCACCACGCTCACGGTCACCGGCGGCGGCGAGGGGCTCGACGTCAAGCCGAAAGACGACAAGGGCCGGATCAAGCAGGCATCACCCGCCGCCGATCGCTGTCGGTTTGTTTTCGTCGAGCGGGCCGCCGGCGACTTCGAGATCGTCGCCCGGCTCACCGGGCTTTCCGGCACCGAAGACGCCATGGCCGGCTTCATCGTCCGCGGCGCGGGGAGCGGATCGTCCACGGCGCCCGAGGACGGCCAGCCGGCCCCGGCGGTGGCAGCCGTCTACAACGCCAAAAAGAATTCGCTCGGCTGGCTCTCGCGGGTGCCCGCCGATGCCGACAACGTGAAGCCGCGATCGCTCCGCGGTGGCATCGAACTGGCAAAGCCCCTGCCCGTGTGGATCCGGCTCGTTCGCATGGGAAAGAATTTCGCGGTCTATAAGTCGCGAGACGAACTCACCGCTGGGCCCGACGATCACCGGCTCTGGCTGATGCTCGGAAACACAAGCGGCGGGCCCTTCTCTCTCGACGGCCCGCTCGAGGTCGGCCTCTTCGTCGCCGCCGGCACGGAAACCGGCACGGCGACGGCCACGTTCGATTCGGTCGAAATCGGACCGCCCCGGATGCGGTATCGCACGAGCTGGGTGGGCAACACGTTCGGCAGCCGCGACGACGACAAGCACGTGTCGAACACCATCTCCGCGATGTGGGTCGCCCCCGACGGCACCTGCTACACGAGCGCCTACTGGGACGAGGGGGCGCGGCCGGTGACGTCGTACAAGGACGGCCGGGCGGCACGAGGCCTGCCGATCGGCACGCCACAGACCTACGGTGGCGCCATCACGGGCGACGCGACGCATGTCTACGCCGCCGCGGTCGATCGGATCATCCGCTGCGACCCGTCCGCCGCCGACTTCTCACCGCTGCCGCTCTACCTGTCGGTGAGCCTGCTCGACACCGCGAAGAAGCATTCCATCGTGAGCGGCCTGGCGTCGAACGGCCGAGAGTTGTTCGTGGCCGACTCCCGCGCGAATCTCGTGCGCGTCGTCCAACCCGGGCTCGTCAAGCAACGCTATCTCGCCGGCAACACGACCGTGAACTTCGCCGCCCAGGCCGTGGATACGGCCGGTGTCGCCCATGCCGCTCCGCCGGCGGTCTATCTCACGCAACGTGAGACCGACTATACGCCCTATGTCGTCGACGGCCTGAAGCCCAAGGCGAAGCACACGCTCCGCTGCCACTTCGCCGAATACACCGAAACCAAGCCGGGCCGGCGGGTCTTGAGCATCGGTGGTGCAGGCACCACGGCCGTGCGTGGTTTCGACGTCGTGGAGGCGGCGGGAGGGCCCTTCAAGGCCGTGGTCGTGGATCTGCCCAATGCCACCGCCGATGATTCGGGCAAGGTGCAGTTTGTATTCGAATGGGCTCCGCCCGGCAACCATCACATCGTCATCTGCGGCTTCGAGCTGCTCGACGAGAGCGGCAAGCGGGTTTTCGCGGTCAACTGCGGCGGCCCGGCGGTCGATGGCTTCGAGGGCGAGTCCGCGGAACTGGTCGATCGGGCATTCGCCGTGGAGCGGCCGGGCCCGATGATCCTCGACAAGCGTGGGGATCTGTGGATCATCCAGCGGGGCAACGACCACCCTGGCACGCCCCTGACAGCCGCCCACCCGGCGGCCGTGCGGTGCTACAAGACCGACGGCACGTTCACGGGCCGAAAGATCACCGACGTGGTCAAGCCCACGGCCCTCGGCTACGACGCCGCGAACGACCGGCTGCTCGTCGGCGAGAACGGCCCGGACATGAACGTCAGGGTGTATGGCGGGCTTGACGCGCGGCCCGCGCTCGTCAACACCTTCGGCGAAAAGGGTGGCATCTACGCGGGCAAGACTCCGGGACTGGTGACCGACCCTTCCGCCGGCGGCGCCGCGCGGTTCGCGGGCATCGCCGGCCTGGGCGTTGATTCAACAGGCAATCTGTACGTGGGCGGCGGCTTCCAGGGCTCCGACCTGCGGAAGTTTGCCGGCGACGGCAAAGGCGGCTGGAACGCCGCCCGGGCAGAGTGGCAGCTCAACAGCCTGATGTTCTGCAACACCTACGACGTCGATCCCGACAGCGACGGCGTTGACATTTACGGCACGTACAACCACCTCAAGCTGGATCTCTCCCAAAAAGAGCCCGGCAGGGAGCAGCAATACGTCGGCTACAACTGGGATCTCCGCCGCTTCGGTAGTCCTGACCGTGCCGGCAGTTCGCAGTCGATTCTGCGGCGTCTCGGCCCCGATCGCCGGCTCGTCATGGTGACGAGCGGCCAGGGCACCGTCGGCGACATCAAGATCTTTCGCTACGAGGGCGAGATCGCGGTCCCCGCGGGCGGTACCCGCGACCACGGCAAAATTCTCTGGATCGACGCCGACGGCGACGGCCGCGACGATCCCGACGAACTGACGACGATGGCCTCGCCTGTCGGCTGGATCACAGGGCTCTGCTTCGACACGAAGGGCGACATCTGGGCCGGCAACGCCACCACCGGCGGCTGCTTCATGCGGCGGTTCTTCTTCAAGGGGATTTCCGACAAGGGCGTGCCGCTCTACGACGGCCGCAAGGGCGAGGGCTACGAGGACATCCGCTTTCCCGACGAGGGAGACAAGACCAGTGCGTGGGGCATGTCCTGCCGGCTCGACTACGACGCCGACCGCGACATCGTGGTGGCCGTCTATCCGGCAGCGGCGCGGAAGGGCGACGCCGACCTGACAGCCCCCTACTTCTTCGCCCGGTACGACGACTGGAGCAAGGGAAACCGATCCGCCCGGTGGAAGCACCCGGTCCTCGAGCCGTCGGCAAACCCCGATTTCTTCATGTATGAGAAGAACCTGTTTCCCCACCGCGGCTACATGGGAATGCAGATCGCGGGCGACTATGTGTTTCGTGCCTACCTCTTCGGCGAGGTGCACGTCTTCGACCTCACCACCGGCAGGCTCGTCGAGATCCTCTCGGTCGGCCCCGAATGCAACGGGCAGTCTGCCTGGGAGGACGCGGCCATGGGCCTGCGGGCCTTCCGGCGGAAGAACGGCGAATACCTGATCTTCACCGAGAACAGCGGCTGGGGCGGCAAGAACAACTTCTTCCGCTGGAAGCCTTGATCGACCTCGGCGGAAAGAAAGCCATCGAGGACGATCGTGGCGGTCAGCCGCCCATGATGCGGCCGTTCCAGAGTTCCTCGAAAAAGCGTCGCCAGGGCAGGATGCGAACCCCGGCGACGACACGCTCCTCGGGCTCGTTGCAGACCACGACCGCGAGCCGGGGGCGATGAGCCTCACGGAAGACCGCGAGCGACCGCAGATCCCGGTCATCGACGCGGGATGTGCCCTTCACCTCGATCGCGACCTCCCCCCGTCCCAGCACGAAATCCACCTCAGCCCCGGCCTTGGTCCGCCAGAAACTGATGTCGTAACCCAGTTCCCGATACGAGGCATGGGCTGCGAGCTCCATGAACACGAGGTGCTCGAGCGCCCGGCCAAACTGCTCCCCGCGTGGCTCAGCGAGATGCCGTTTCGTGAGCGCGCCGGCGACGCCCACGTCGAAGAGATAGAACTTGGGCGCCTTGCTGATGACCTGCCGCTCCTGTCGTTTCTTGTACGGCGGCACGAGCCGACCGAGGAGCGTGTCACAGAGAATCTGGAAGTATTCCTTGACCGTCTTGGCGTCCACCCCGCAGTCACGGGAGATGTTCGCGTAGTTCACGAGTTCGCCGTGCGAATAGCCGACCGCCTCGAAGAACCGCGAGAAGGCCGGCACGTTCCGCGTGAGCCCTTCATCGAAGACCTCCTCCTTGAGATAGTCGCGGACATACGCCTCCAAGGACCGCCGCGGGTGCGATGAGAGGTAATGGGAGGGCAGCAGGCCGTGGTTCAACGCCCGGAGGAGGTCGAACTGGCCGTGCGGCCCGTCGGCGGCGGCAAACTCGGCCGTCACCAACGGAAACATCTCGAACCGCCAGGCGCGGCCGCCGAGCAGGTTGGCCCGCCCACGCTTCAGCTTGCGGGCGCTCGAACCACAGAGGATGAACCGCAGCCCCCGGTGCTCGATCAGCCAGTGAACCTCGTCGAGAACGCCGGGGACCTTCTGCACCTCGTCGAGGATGATCGGGCGATCCAGCTCCGCCGCCGACCGGGCCAGAAGCTGCTCCCGCAGCAGGGCCGGCCTGGCCCCAAACGACAGGGCAAGATCGGTCTTCAGAAAGTCGTAGGTGAGGCTCTGCGGAAAGGCCGTCCGCAGCAGTGTCGATTTGCCGGTCTTGCGGGCTCCCCAGAGGAAGGCCGACTGCCTGCCCGGCAAATCGAGCGACAAGAATCTCGTCCACGCTTCGGCCATTCGGGAGCCTACTCCGGTTTAGGGTAACTAAAATGGAGTCTCCTCCGGGTGGGTTGGCTTGTCAACGGGCCGTTTTCATGCCGGGCGCGACACGCCTGGCGGATCCGCCGGGTGTGATTTGCGGCCGTCCGGCGGTATACCCACCGGCATGAAAAGCACGATCTGGTCTGCGACGGCCCTCGCGGTCGTCTTTACGGTCTCGATTCCCGCGGTCACCGCCGGCGAGGTGGCGTTTACCGAGACTGCTTCGAGCCTGCGGCTCGACAACGGCGTGGTGGCGATCGAGTTCGACCGCCAGGACGGCGGCTGGACGTCGCTCACGCACCGCGCGGTCGATGGCAGCCTGATCGCCCGTGACAAGCTCGGCCCGGGGGTCGATTTCCGGATCGACGAGACATGGATGATGGAGACGCTCGGCTCCGAGATGCTCAGGCACTCAGTCGAGCGCGACGCGGCCTCCGGCGCGGTCACGCTCGCGATCACCTACGGCGTGGGCAAGCGGCCCCCCTTCTCCTTCATCCCCGAGCGGTTCAAAACCCGGGCTCCCGACCCGCTGCCGGTCTACGCGCCGCCGCCGCCCCACGAGTTCGAATTGACCGTCCGCTCCACGCTCCTGCCCGACTCGCCGCGGATCACCCGTCGGGCGACGCTCGTCCGCACGCTCGGCAAGAACTTCTTCCGCAGCAGCTTCCGCCGGCTCGACGGCTTTTTGTTTCTCGTGCCAAACGTCGTCGTCGGCCGGCCGCAGGACTGCACGGTGAACGTGCCCGGCCCGCTCTACACCTACACGTTCGTGGCGGCCGGCACCCCCTACGAAAAGCTCGCCGGCACCTATATCGACTCGAAGACCACGCCCGACCGCCTGCCCGGCATCGTGGGCATCGAGAATCGTCCGGCGGGGCTCACGCTCGCCTCGTGGATGGACACGCGGGCCGAGGTGGCCTATCAGACCTACCTGAGCGGCGACGGTAAACGCTTGACGGCCCTCTTCCACACGCTCCGCAGCGACCGGATGGGAGACGCGGGCCGGATCGAGTCGGACACGCAGGTGATCGTGCTCGCCCCGGACTTTCGCTCCGCGCAGGCCGAACACCGCGCCGAGCTTGTCCGCACGCTCCCCCTCAGCACCACCACGCCCGACTGGGTTCGCGAGATGGTGATCCTCGAGATGATGCCGCAGCTGCACGGAGGCTTCCGCGGCGTGGCCGAGAAGCTGCCGTTCTACCGCGACATCGGCTTCAACACGCTCTACCTGCTGCCCCACTGGGTGGGCGGCTACGGCAACGCCGATCCGCGGCAGGTCGATCCGGCCCTCGGCACCCCCGACGAGCTCAAGGCGCTCGTCAAGCGGGCCCATGCGCTCGGCATGCGGGTGCTCTTCGACATGGTGATTCATGGATTCGCCTCCGGCGCCGCGGTGGCCCGCGAGCACCCGGAGTTCTTCACCCGCAACGAGCAGGGACTCGTCGAGACGCACTTCAATTGGGGCAGCCTCAACACCGATCCGGGCAACTCGGCCTATGTGAAGTTCATGGAGGAGCTGGTTCTCAATGACCTGCGGACCTACGACATCGACGGCTACCGGGTCGATGCCAACAGCTTCAAGTCGCCCAACTGGGATCCTGACTGCCCGCGGCGGCCGTGGGAGGCGTCGAGCACGCTGCCGCTCTACCGGGCGATGTATGCCGCGATGCAGCGGGAGAAGAAGGACGTCGTCTTCTACAGCGAGATGTTCGGCCCGGCGTGGCACTCCGTGAGCAACCTCGCGCAGGACGCGAACTGGGCCGTGGTGACCGACCTGTTCGCCAGCTTCGACAAGGGCACGGCGAACGCGGCCACCTACAAATCCGGCATGCTGCAGCTCCAGGAGTCGCTGCAGCCGGGCGTGAACCGGATCCGCTTCTGCCGCAACCACGACACCTGCTGGTTTTTCCCGAAGCACTGGCGGGGCTACACGCCGCGATTCCTCGCGCTCGACGGCATCCACATCCTCACCGGCGTGCCGGTGGTTTTCGCGGGCGACCGCGATCATCCGCCGGCGCTCGAGGAAGACCGGAATGCCGTCGAGCACTATCGCAAGCTGATCGCGGTGCGGAAGGAGCGGCCCGAGTTCGCGCGGGGGGAACTCCTGCTCCGGGAGATCGGCTGCGACGATCCGTGGGTGTTCACGGCGCTCAAGCGCGACGGTGATCGCGTGGGCGTGCTCGTGGCGTCGCTCGCGGCGGAGGAGGCCACGGTGAAGCTCACGCTCGATCTGCCGGGCCGGTCGCTCGAGGGCGTGCAGCTCGTCGACCCGGTCACGGGGGAGAAAGCCGTGATCCGGGAGGGCGTCGTGCGCGTCAAGCCGTTCCAGACCCTCGTCGGCCGGCTTTGATCAGGGACTCACCACAATCCCAGGGCTTCCGGCAGCGGGACGGCCTTTGCAAAAACCGTGCTGGAAGCGTTGCAAAAGCATGGCTAGTATGATTGCAAAAGGATGGATGGAGATTCCTGGCGGCCGTGGTCACCATCTACAAAAACCGGGTCATCGAAGCGGAAATACGGCAGCGGCTGGCGGCCGCCGGGGCGGTCGTGATCGAGGGTGCCAAGGCCTGCGGCAAGACCGCGACCGCCGAGACGCTTGCGGAGAGCGTCGTGCTGCTCGACGTCGACGAACAGGCCCGGCGGGCGGCCGACGTCGAGCCATCCCTGGTGCTCGCAGGAAAAACACCGCGGCTCATCGATGAATGGCAGGTCGTCCCGTCGATCTGGAATCACGTGCGGCGGGAGGTGGATGCCCGCGGGCAGCCGGGCCAGTTCATCCTGACCGGTTCCGCGGTTCCCGCCGACGACATCACCCGGCACACGGGCGCCGGCCGGCTCTCCCGGGTGCGCATGCGACCCATGTCGCTCTTCGAGAGCGGCCACAGCACCGGTTCCGTTTCTTGTGCATCGCTGCTCGACGGCGTGCACGCGAGAACGCCTGACCCCGGGCTCACCATTCCGCGGCTCGCCGAGTTGATCGCGGTCGGCGGCTGGCCCGGCAATCTTGGCAAGTCGCCTGCCGAGGCGGTCGTCGCCGTCCGCGGCTACATCGACGAGATTCGGCGCACCAACATCAGCCGGGTCGACGGCGTGCGCAGGGATCCGACGAGGATCGGGCGGCTGTTGCGAGCGCTGGCTCGCAACGAGTCGACCTCCGCGACCGCGGCCACGATCGCGGCCGACACCGGCGGCGGTGATGCCGCGATCGGCGACGACACCGTCCGCGGCTACCTCGATGCGCTCGAGCGGATCATGGTGGTGGAAAATCAGCAGGCCTGGGCGCCTCACCTGCGGTCCCGATCGCGGCTCCGGCAAGGCCCGAAACGTCGCTTCGTCGATCCTTCGCTCGCCGTGGCGTGCCTGCGTGCCTCGCCGGAGCGGCTGCTCGGCGGCATGGAGCTGTTTGGTTTTCTGTTCGAGTCGCTCGTCATTCGTGACCTCCGCGTGTATGCCCAGGCCGCCGATGCCGAGGTGTTTCATTACCGCGACAACACCGGGCTTGAGGTGGATGCGATCGTGGAGGCCCACGATGGGCGGTGGGCCGCGTTCGAGGTGAAACTGGGCCAATCCGCGATCGACGAGGCAAGCGAGACGCTGCGGCGGTTCGCGGATCGCGTCGATACGAAGCAGTGCGGCGAGCCTGCCACGCTTGCCGTGATAACGGGAAACGGCTTCGCCTACGTCCGCCCCGATGGTGTGGCGGTCATTCCGATCGGCAGCCTGGGCCCGTGACTCGCATGCCGGCGAACTATCGTTTGGGGTCGAGTGGAGGAATGAGGCCCCAGCCCCCCTGCCGTCCCTGCTTGAGCCCCGCGCCGACGTAACGCTTGGGCGAGGTGATCGGACCGTGGCCCGGCAGGATCAGGTCGATGCCGAGTCCGTCGAGCGTGGCGAGGCTCGCGAGCACGTCGCGGCCGCTGAAGTTGACGCTGCCGGCGTAGCCGAGCCGGCCGTCGGGCATGATCAGGTCGCCGATCGCGGCGTAGGTCTTGCCGCCGCAGGTCACGAGCCATCCCAGGGAGCCGCCGGTGTGGCCCGGCAGCCGCACCGCCCGCACCGTGGCCCCCGCGAGCGTGAGCGGCTCGTCGGCGATGATCTCCCGGTCGGTCGGGATCGGCGGATGAAAGCCGTATCCGGTCGCGATCGGCACATGATGCCGCAACGCATAGGCCATCTCGACGCTGCACACGAACTCCGCGCCGGTGGCCAGCCGCCAGAGATACGCGCCGGGCGCGTGGTCGCCATGTTCGTGCGTGGCCAGCACATACCGCACCCGGCGGGGGTCGAGCCCTGCCGCCTCGATCGCCCGCCACTCCCGCTCGAACGACA
>JBJTSM010000442.1:0-4897 GCA_046076685.1 Planctomycetia bacterium
ATGCCGACGGCACGCACGCGCTCGGCAAGTTTCGCATCTCCGTCGTGCAGGATGCCGCGTTGGCGGAGCCCGCCAAGCAGTAAGGGCGGGACGGCGCGAAGGATCGGGCGGATCGCGAGGCACGGGCGTGCCCGCGCGGTGACGAGGAACCTCTGGGAAGGAGTCTGCGGATGAACGGGCGGATGCGGGATATGGCGGTCGGTGCCGTGGCTGCCGCGGCCCTCATGGTCGTTGGCGCGATGGCCGTCGGAATGATGGTCGGTGCAAGGATGGGCGGCGTCAAGCCGGCGGGTTCGTCACCACGGCTGCCCCTTGGCGTTGACGTCCCAGAGCTTCACGCTGCCGTCGAGGCTGCCCGTGGCCAGCCGCGTGCCGTCGGGTGAAAAGCTGGCGCTCGTGACCCAGTCTTTGTGGCCCGTCAGCGTGGCGAACTCCTTGGCATCGGAGGTGGTCCAGAGCTTGATCGTGCGGTCGGCGCCGGCCGACGCGAGCTTCGCCCCATCTGGAGAATAGGCGACGGCCCAGAGCGTGTCGCCGTGCCCCTCGAGCTTGCCCTTCTCGGTGCCATTGGCCGCATCCCAGAGCTTCACGAGCTTGTCGCCGCCGCCGCTGGCGATCGTCGCGCCGTCGGGCGAGAACGCCACGGCCGTGACCGGACCGGCGTGGGCGGCGATCGTCTTGATCTCCTTGCCGTCGGCCGTGTTCCAGAGCACCACGGTGCCATCTTCGCCGGCCGTGGCCAGCCTGGTGCCGTCGGGCGAAAGGTCGAGCGAGCGGACCCAGCCCTTGTGTTTCTTGAGATCGGCCTTGAGCGTGCGGCCCGGCAGATCCCACAGCTTCACGAGCCCGTCGTAGCCCGCGCTGGCGGCCAGCTTGCCGTCCTTCGAAACCTTGACCGCCCAGACCGCGGTGGGATGGCCGGCGAGGTCGGCCTCCCGGGTGCCGTCGGCCTTCCAGACGACCACGTCGCCCGGCCGGTAGAGCAGGCTCTCGCCCCCGGCGGTGACGAGCGTCGCACCGTCGCGGGCATAGTCGGCGGCGATCACCCACCGCGTGAAGGCGGACAGCGTGGCGGCCGGGGCCGGCGTGGCCGCGGCCGGAGCGGGATCGGCCGCAGCGGCAGAATGGAGCAACGGGCAGGTCGCCAGGGCGCACAGGGCGATGCCCCGGCGCAGGAAGTTCGAACGGGAAAAGCGTCGCATCGAAGAACCTCCGCAGAGCTGAAAAAAAGACGCGCCGAACAGACGGCACCGCACGGGCCACCCGGTGGCGGCATTCCTGAATGTCCACCTGACGGGAGCCCGAGTATAGTTCCGCCGCACCGTTCGGTTCCATGGACTCCGACGCTCCCGACTCGGACCATCTTTTCCCGGCGTCCGCCACCCCGAGGGGATTTCGATCATGGCCAGGTCTTCCCGCCCGCTTTCCCGTTCGACGGCCGCGCCGCGGCCGGTCGCCGCCGGCAACCGCCGGGCGGTGCTCGTCGCCAATGGCGACCTCCGCGAGGAGGCCAACCGCGTCTGCTGGCCGGCCCAGCAGGCCATGGAGGCCGACCTCGGCAAGGCGTTCGCCGCCGCCGGCTGGAGACTCGATCGCGGCCACGCCGTGTCGAAGGCCCGCGGCCATGGCTTCATCGCCTCGGCCCGCGAGGGGCTCGACGTCTTCGCCCAGATCGACCCCGACCTGCCGCTCGTCGTGGCCGAGGCCGTCTGGCAGTATTCCAACCATGTGCTCCCCGGGCTCTCCACGCACTCGGGGCCCATCCTCACGGTGGCCAACTGGTCGGGCCGGTGGCCGGGCCTCGTCGGCATGCTCAACCTCAACGGCTCGCTGACGAAGGCGGGCGTGCCCTACTCGACGCTCTGGGCCGACGACTTCTCGAGCCCGAGCTTCCGGCGGCATCTCCAGGCCTGGCTCGACCACCGCACCGTGCACCACGACACGAGCCATGTCGTGCCCTTCGACCAGGTCTCCGTCCCGCGGCCGCTCGCGCACGTGGCCGAGACGATCGCCGCCGGCCTCCGCCACCGCAAGGCGTTGATGGGCGTGTTCGACGAGGGCTGCATGGGGATGTTCAACGCGATCGTTCCCGACCACCTGCTCCACGCCACCGGCGTCTTCAAGGAGCGGCTCAGCCAAAGTGCGCTCTACCACGAGACGATGCAGGTGACCGACGCCGAGGCGAAGGCGGTCTTCCGCTGGCTCGAGAAGGCGGGCATGACGTTCCACTTCGGCAAACACGAGGCCACCGACCTCACCCGCGCCCAGGTGCTCGCGCAGTGCCGGATGTACGTCGCCACGGTGCGCATGGCCGCCCGCTTCGGCTGCGACTGCGTCGGCATCCAATACCAGCAGGGGCTCAAGGATCTGCTGCCGGCCAGCGACCTGGTCGAGGGGATGCTCAACGACTCGAAGCGGCCCCCCGTCGCGGCCGCCGGCTCGTCGCAGCCGCTCTTCAAGGGCAGGCCGCTCGTGCACTTCAACGAGGTGGACGAGTGCGCCGGGCTCGATGGGCTGCTCACTCGAGCCGTGCACGAGGCGCTCGGCGAGCCGGTGGAGAACACGCTCCACGACATCCGCTGGGGCGACTGGGATCTGTCGCGGTCGACCGACCAGTGGGTCTGGGTGTTCGAGATCTCGGGGGGTGCGCCGCCGGCCCACTTCATCGGCGGCTGGAAGGGCGCCCATGGCCACCGGCAGCCGCCGATGTATTTCCGGCTCGGCGGCAGCACGCTGGCCGGCGTGAGCAGGCCGGGCGAGATCGTCTGGAGCCGGATCTGGATCGACAACGTGCAGGGACGGGAGAAGCTCTGCATGGACATCGGCCGGGCGCAGGTCGTGAAGCTGCCTGAGGAGGAGACGCGGCGGCGGCTCGAGGCGACGACGAAAGAGTGGCCGATCATGCACGCGGTGACGTACGGCGTGTCGCGGGACCAGATGATGGCCCGGCACAAGGCGAATCACATCCAGGTGGCCTATGCCCGGGACGCCGCGGGCGCCGACAAGGCCGCGCTCACGAAGGCCGCGGCCGCCCGGGCCCTGGGCATCGAGGTGAGCTTCTGCGGCACGCGGGGGCACGGCGTGTCGCCCACGCTCCGCTGGGACGCATAACCTGCCGGGCGCCACGCGGCACGGTTGACGCCGACCTTGCGACCGAAAACATTCACGGCTCTCGTCCTCCCCCCTTCCGCCCAAGGATCCTTTCCATGCACACGCGGGGCTATCTCGGCATCGACGCCGGCACGCAGGGCTTGTCGGTGATCTTCACCGACGAGGCGATGAACATCCTCGCCCACGGCGAGGGCGGCTACGCGATGGTGCCAGGCCTCGCCGCCGAGTGCTACGAACAGCAGCCGGCCGACTGGGAGCAGGCGCTCGTCACGGCCATGGCCAACCTCCGGAAGAAGCTCGCCGCGTCCGGTATCGAGATGGACGTGCAGGCGATCGGCATCTCGGGGCAGATGCACGGCGAGGTGCTCGCCGATGAACTCGGCCGCGGGCTCGGCCCCGCCCGGCTCTGGTGCGATGCCCGCAACGAGGCCGAGGGGCACGAACTCACCGAGAAACTCGGCGTGAAGATGCCGAAGCGGATCACGGCAGCCCGCTGGCTCTGGACGATCCGCAACCAGCCCGACAAGGCGGCCAAGGTGGCCCACATCACCACGCCGTCCGGCTGGATCGCCTTTCGCCTCACGGGCCGGTGGAACCTCGGCATCGGCGACGCCGCCGGGATGTTTCCGATCGATCAGAAAACACTCGACTACGACGCGAAACTCCTCGCCGACTTCGACGCCGTCGTGGCCGCCACGCCGCACGGCAAACAGCTGCGGCCGCTCCGCGACCTCCTGCCCCGGGTGAAACGCGCCGGCGAGGATGCCGGTGTGCTCGACGGCCACGGTGCGGCCGTGCTCGGCCTGCCGGCCGGGATCCCGGTGGCTCCGCCGGAAGGGGACCAGCCGGCGGCGCTCGCCGGGTCGCTGATCGGCGCGGCGGGCATGGTGTCGATGAGCTTCGGCACGAGCGTCGTCGCCAACGCGGTGGGCGACCGGGCTTTCCAGGGCATCTCCCGCGCGGTGGACCATTTCTGCGCACCCGACGGCAAGCCGATCAACATGGTCTTCCTGCGGAACGGCACCACGCCGATGAACACGGTGGTGGAGATGTTCGGCAGGGTGAACGCCGCGGGCCGCGGCGACGCCTTCGCGACCGTGATCCCGCAGCTGCTCGCCGCGGCCGACGACTGCGGCGGCCTGCTCGCCCTGCCCTTCGTGGACGACGAGCCGGGCCTGGGCGTGTCGCGCGGGGGCACGGCCTGCGTGGTGGGGCTCAACGACCGCAACGCCACGCCGGGCAACGTCGCCAAGGCGATGCTGCTGGCGACGATCTTCAACCTCAAGCTGGGCAGCGACGAACTCGACAAGCAGGGCCATCCGCGGACGGAGATCGTGCTCTCCGGCGGCCTCACGAAGACGCCGGCCCTCGGCCAGATCCTGGCCGACGCCTTCAACACGCCGGTGGTCATCCTCGACGGCGCGGCGGAGGGCACGGCCTGGGGGGCGGCGTTGATGGCGAAGTATCGCAGCCTCTCGATCGCGGGTCGGGCCCCCGACTGGGCCGCGTTTCTCGCGGGCCACGCCAGCGGCACGCCCACGCGGTTCACGCCGCGGCCGGCGGCGACGGCGGTCTATCACGCGATGGAAACCCGCTACCGCCGTCTCGTCGCACTCCACGGCCAGCTCGGGTCCGCGGTCGGGTGACCGACTCAGCCGGCTGAACGACGGCCCGCCACTACCACCGCGGCCAGCGGCCCCGCCGCATCCAGGCCTGGCTCCACGGGAGCCGATGCCGCCACCGCCGCGCGTGGATCGGAAACCGGCGCGACGCGTCCCACGCGCCG
>JBJTSM010000443.1:0-2130 GCA_046076685.1 Planctomycetia bacterium
ATTCGCCTCATGAGCGGCGACTTCATGGCGTGAATCATGTGGCTTGCCAAAAGCACGCGCTGGGCATTCGCCCCGATGCTTTCATTGACGATTGGCGCGTCGCAAAAGTCCGATCCCCATGGGATGCCCAGCGTGTGGCAAAAGTCCTTGACGATGCACCCGGCGTGGAATTCACGCCTGTCGAAGATCCGCACCGACATCGATTCGTGGCCAACATGGGCTTCCCATGTCTCGAGCATGCGCAGGTAGCTCCACTTGCGACGGAGCCTGCCAAAAAACCGGGGATGCGGGATGCCCGTCTTCAGTCGCTGCCCCCACGAGCTGACGAACTGGCGATCCTGCCGACGGATGTAGGCCACCACCTGCACATCGCGAAAGTGCTGCCGCAGCAGATCGATTGCCCGAGCAACCTCCCGGGGGCGCAGGGACAACAACTGTTCGTGCGAGACTATGAAGGTGTTTATGTCAGCGGGAAGCCCTGAGATCTCCCGCGACAGTCGTTCGCGGACATCGGCCCGATGCGCGGGCACCTGTCGTGCATGACGCACCTGGCATTCACGTCTCGCGATGTTTCGGGATCGACGATCGTCCAGTGCGTATGAAGCCAGATAACTGTGATAGCAACCGGCCCGTAGTTCCTGCGAGACGAAAAACCCAAGGTCTCGCAGCTGCTGTTCATTGAGACACAGCCAGTGCTGGATCGCCTTCGAGCCGCACTTCATGTCGCCAACATGGATGATGCACCGCACCGCGGGATTCTCCGGAAAAGCCCACCCGCCCGCCACCGGACGGGAGCACTCCCCTCTTTAGTGGTATACGCTCTGTTGATCAACATCGACCAACGTGGGATGGCACTCAAATTTTTGTGCAGTCACAACCCA
The DNA here is from genome assembly GCA_046076685.1 of Planctomycetia bacterium. GTDB lineage: Bacteria > Planctomycetota > Planctomycetia > Pirellulales > UBA1268 > CAMCQY01. Next base: position 882 of record JBJTSM010000443.1, read on the forward strand.
GATTGCCCATTGTTGCGTGGTCGGCAATTTCAAGCCGGCCGTGCATCCGCACCGAAAGCATGCACCAATGCGGGCAGGCGAAGAAGCAAAGCCAATGCTGGATGGCTTTCGATCCGCACTTCATGTGTGAGCGCACACCAGAACCATGCGTTCTACGAAGCGTTCGCGGCTACCCGCCGCCGATCAACGCTTCTTCACGAGCCGACGTCGGGCTCGCTTGATGGACTGAGCATCGGCCCGTGAGCGACGCTCCTCGACCCGATAGACCCGCACTGTCTCCGGATGCGCCGCCTTCCAGATGTCGGGCCGCAGCGATTCGTAGTTCGTGTCGCCGTTCACGAGTCGGCTGAGTACGTCCTTCACGTAGGGGAAGACATCGAGGTCGTTCCGCTCGGCGCTGCTCACCAGCGACATCAGGTCTGCAGCCCGATATCCGGCATCGACACTGCCAATGAACATCCAGTTTTTGCGGCCCAAGGCAACCTGTTTCATCAACTGCTCTGCATCGTTGTTGTCGATCGGCATGAGCCCGTCGTCGAGGTGCACGAGCAGGTGGTCGAACTGGTTGCGAAGGTAGGTGATCGCCTGGCCGAACGGCTCTTTCGGCATCACGTTGCTGATTGCATCACTGGCAATGTATTCCCGCATCCGCTCCCAGATGGGCCGCGACTCGGCCTGCCGCAACGCCAGGCGTTCGGCGGGCGGCAACTGTTTACTGCGGTCCTCGATGTCGTAAAGCTCCTTGAACATCGCCAGCAGCACGCTGGCGTGCACCGGATGATTGCTCCGGGCTTCGAAGACCTTTCGCCGCGCATGGGTGACGCACGCCGCTCGTACGATCTTGCCGTCGCTCGCCGCCTGGACGGCGTCGTAGCCCGCATAGCAGTCGGCGAGGAGCCCGCCGGCGAAGCCCTGCAGGAACAAGAGCGGGCCGTCCCGATGGCGGCTCACCGTGAAGTCGAACACGTTGATCGGCGCCGTGACGCTGCGATAGACCCACATCCGCGCCGTGATGCTGCCACGATGATCGGCCTGCGCAGCCGCGATCACCTCGCGGGCACGAGCGTTCTTCGGGTTGGCAGTGTCCGAGGGGGGCGGAGAGTCCTTCACGACGAGCGTCACCGTCGTGTCGTCCGTGCCGATGATCGGGCCCGCCCGCACCACCTCCCGGAGGTGCGCGACCAGCGGTCGAATGAGAATTGCCGCATGCTTGAGGACGTTCTGCAGGGTGCTCCGGGCCGGTGTCCAG
>JBJTSM010000444.1:0-2286 GCA_046076685.1 Planctomycetia bacterium
CGCCCCGGCGGAGATCGTGCGTGCCACCGTCAAAGATGCGTCGCGTGACGAACTCCTCGACGCCATCCTCGCCCCACTCGGCCTCACATGGTCGATCACCGGCGACACGCTGCGCGTGCAAGCCCCCGCCCGCTGACGCAAACGCAACGAGCCCTGCGTCGAGCAGCAGAATTATCTGCGGCTCTGCGTGTCGCGGCCGACCATGCGGCGGGCCGCGTCGAGATTCTGCCGGGCGGACCTGTCGTCCGGGCTGATCCCCAGCCCCGTCTCGTACGACTCGATCGCCTCCCGATAGCGGCCCTGCCGCGCCTGGGCCACGCCGCGATTGAACCAGGCCCGGGAGTCCTTCGGCTGCTGCCGAATCGCCTGGTTGAAATCGAACTCCGCCTTGCGCGGCTCGTTGGTGGCCAGATAGGCGAGGCCGCGGTTGAGGTAGGCGAGCATGAAGGTGCGGTCGCGGCGGATGGCCGCGGCGTAGGCGTTGATCGCCTCGAGCGGGCGGTCGAGTTCCATCATCGTGAGCCCCCGCCAGAGTTCGGGTCGGGGATCGTCGTAGGCCATGCCGGCCGCCTCATCGAAGTCTTCCAGGGCGATGCCGTGGAGCCCGAGGTGAAACCAGGCGATGCCGCGCCGCAGGTAGAGCTCAGGCTCCTCCGGATCGATCTCGATCCCCTGCGTGCAGGCGGCGACGGAGCCCCGGAAATCGCCGAGCTGCCTGAGCACCACCCCCAACGCCAGGTGCCCCATCGGCAACTGGGGATCGAGTTTGACCACCTCGCGGAGCAGGTCACGGGCCTCTTCCAATTTGCCCTGCCGCATGAGCCGATCGGCTTCGGCGAGCTGCTGTTCGACTTCCGAGGGAGCCCGCTCCGGCGTCTCACCTCGCTCCTCGAGTCCAAAACCGCGGCCTTGCCGCGGACCGTCGGCCGAACCATCGCGACCGCCGCGTTCCTGATCGCGCGAGAATGGCCGACCGTCGCGAACAGGCAGCCGCTCCCGCCGTCCGGCCGGCTCACGCGGGCCGGGAGCGGCATCCGGAAATGGCACCGGCAGTTGGGGCCTCGGCCGTTCGGCGGGCTGCGGCAGTTCCCGCGCCGGCGGCTCCTCGGCCGGCGGCGTGGCCGGCTGCACCGGCCTGGCGGGCGCCGACTTGCCGGTCCCGAACGGATTCAACTCGTCGGCGAACGGATCGTCGGACTGCAGGCGGGCGGCACTGGCCTGCGGACCGAGCAGCCCACTCAACACTGCGACCACGACAAACACGATCGACCACGCCCCCTGCGACTGGCTGCAGGCCAGGAAGCGACGGGCTGTGATCGTGGCTCGCATGGTGGAATCGTGGCGGACCGTTCGCTCCGCGTTCGCACACGCTTGGAACGGCACGGCAAAAGGCATACCGACAACACTTCATCGGCTGGCGCAGCCGGCCGCGGCGAGCGGCAGCCGGAGAGACTGCGTCAGTCCTACGCCTGCTGCGACCCGATCAATCCTCCCAACCGTTCCTCGATCCCCTCGCGGATGCGGCGGGAAAACAACGCCGCCATGCCGGGAACCTGCAGGCTGACGAGGATCTCCTCGACGAGTATTTCGAGCGTGCCGTCGAACGTCATGCCGCTGACGGTCAGGTTGACCCGGAGGCGGTCATCCCCCTCCCACGTGGCGTCGATATCGCCCACGGCGGCGGCATATTCCTGCTTGGCGGTCACGAGCGCCCGATCCAGGCGACGGCGAATCTCCTCACGCTCGAGCCCATGCGGCACACGCACTTCGATCGACTTCAACGTGGCTCTCCTGTTTGCTGGGGCCGGTGACGGCCAGGCGTGGCCGCTTCAGCCGCGGCACAGAGGCGGACGGCCTCGCGGACCAGCCCGGCCTGCACCGTACCGTCCCGTCCATTGAAGCATACGGCGGACCGCAACGCGACCACGTCGGGCCGGAGGGCCCAGGCCGCGGCGATCTCCGCCGGCATGATCCGCCCCGCCAGCACGACCCCCAGGCCCGCCGCCCGGGCCAGAGCCACCCAGGCCGCCGGCAGGTCGGGCCCGCAACACGCAAACAATCCCCCCGCCGATTTGTCGAACGTGTCGATGAGCAGGGTGGAACAGCCGAGCCCGGCGGCGGCGGCGATCACCTCCGGGGGCGCGGGGGCCTCGGCCCGCCGCCAATCCGCATAGGCCACCGCCACCCGTTCGCTGCCGGTCGGCAGCGACTCGTACACCGCCCCGAGCCGCCGCCGCCAATCGGTCGCCGCCGCACCCGCCAGCCCGATCTTCACGGCCGCCGGCG
>JBJTSM010000445.1:0-2653 GCA_046076685.1 Planctomycetia bacterium
ACATGAATCTCATGCTTTTTTTCCCGGTCGCTCATCAACGCCTCACCATCCCGGGGCACGATTCCGCCACTACCCGGAATGCCATGGTCGGCACCGGGGCAGCAGTCTGGTTTGGACGAGGCACCGCATGAACGCCATGAACGCCATGAACGCCATGACAATCATCGGCAGTGTCACGAGCGCGATGCCCGCCAGCGACCGCATCGGCCAGGAACCACGGCCGCCGGGCGCGGCCCGCTCGTCACCGGCCCGCGTTTCCGGGACGGCCAGGAAGGTGAAATCCCAATGCAGCGCGGAGTGAAGCTGCATGAACTGCCGATACTGCCGACGGGCTTCGGCATTCTGCTTGAGCACCGCCAGGAGTTCGCCTTCCTCGGCCTCCGTCTGGATGCCGTCGGCGACATGATCAAAGAGTTCACGCCACCGTGCGGTCATGCGGGCGCCTCTCCGTCGAGCGTCTTGTTGATGCAGTCGAGCAGCATCTGCCGGATCCGCCGCAGGCGGTCGGAGACGGCCTTGGGGGTGATTCCGGCCTGGGCAGCCATGGCGTTCACCGATCCATCGGGCTCATAGCGGCGCATCACCAGTTCACGCTGGGGCGGCGCGAGCTTCTGCAGGCACGCGGCCATGGCGGCGCGGCGCCGATGGGAGAGCGTCTCTTCCATCGCGTCGGCAACCAGCAGCTCACCGAGGTCGGCATCGACCATGAAGCCGCGCCGGTGATGCCGCTTCAGCCACGCGAGTGATTGGAGCTGGGCAAACCGCATCGCCCAGGGCATGAACGGCCGCGTATCGTCAAAGTCGGCCGCTTTCTGCCAGAGCACGAGGTTTGTCTCCTGCAGCACGTCGTCGGCGTCGGGGAGCCTCCAGACCATCGACAAGATGAACGCATGCAACTCCCGCTGGCACTGCGTGAGATGCTCGACGAATGCGGCGGAAATTGGCATGGAGATCGGCGGGCGGCGGCCGGAGAACCGCGTCGCCTGTGCCGCTCATCGGCCCTTGAAATCGGGGCTGAGGTCGAACTCGAATCCGGGGCCCGTGTTGCGGCCCTTCTTGACGGTGACCCGCATGCCGGACGTCTCGGCCACGCCGTAGGCGGCGGGCACGACCGGTATCACGGGCTGAAAGCCGTCGTTGTCCTTGTTGTCAAGCTTCTGCTTCTCGTAGTCGCGCCGCGTGATGAGGATGCCGATGTCGGCTTCGGTCACCGTCCGCATCTTTTTCACGGTCACGATGTAGTCGCCCGCCACGGCCCCTCCGCCGACCTTGCCGCCGCGGGCCGAGGTGACGACGAACATGCCGCCCGGATCGGTGATGCCATAGGCCGGCAGGCCGGTGCTGCCGGCCGCGGGGGTGAGGGCGACCGTGGCCCCCTCGAGCGGCTGTCCGTCGAGCTTGATCATGCCCTTCACGAACTGGACGGTCGGTCCCGTCGATCGGCCGCAGCCGGCGGCGGCGAGGAGCAGCACGCCGCACATGCCCCAGGCCAGGGCGTGACGACGCCCTGCCGGAGCATGACGTGGCGCGTGCATGCCGAAGCATCCCATGGGATTCCTCTCGTCGTGATCGTCAGGATGGCGTCTCACTGGCCCGCGTCCCCGACCGTCTCGCCACCATTCATCGATCCGAGCCGTCCATAGACCCCGTGCACCGACTGCCCCGTGTATCCGGAGCCTTGGATCGTCGCCGAGGGCGACCCGGCATCGATCGAGTCGGCGATGAACCGCACCGAGGCGTCGCACATCGCGAACGTCGCGCCGCCTTCGTGGAAGCTGCTGGCCGTACGGTTGCCCGTGGCGCCGCACCATGTTCCGGAGCCTCCGCTGTCCTGCGTGCACGTGGGCGCGTTCGGTGGAAGCACCGTAGAGAAGTACGCATTCCTCCTGTCCAACCACATTCTGCCGGGACCGCTTGTGGAGTTGCACCACGAGCCGGGAATGCTGAGATCCGCGTACACCAGGCAATCCTGCGGCGTCCGCCCCGAACTTGCCCAATTCGTCACTCCCATGCGGACGGTACCTTTCACGGTCGACACAGAAGACACTCCGCCGGTGCCGGCAGTCGACCTGGCTGTGCAGGATTCACCGAGCAGCAATGTGTTGGCCGTACCGTCGAGAATATCCTTCGGCCGGCACACCTGCCCTCGAGAGGTCGTATTTTCGGCAGGCCAACTGAACGGTGCTCGTCTGTCGAAAGACCACATCGATATGAATGTGTCACCGTAGTTGCCGCAGTAGTTGAATGGGGCGCCTCGCCCTCCTTGCGTTTGATCCTGCAACACGTTCGATGCTGCGTCTGAAGGGCACCGATACTCGGGAACGATTCTGTCCTTCTCCGAGTTGCCATCCGGAGCGGTGCCCCCCGTGCTACCGCTCGCCCGGGCGCTGGTCAGGGCGCGGTTGTACAGGGCCTCTTGTTCCATGAACGGTAGGATGGCGTACAGAAAGCCGTAATGTCGGGCATTTCCGGTGTAGTCGATCGTTCCGGCGTTGTTGTACGTCCAGGTGGAGCGGAGGACTTCCAATTGGCCGTTCCGCGGAAACTGCCTGTTGGCACTGTCGAAGTTGAGCACCGCCAGGGCCACTTGCTTGAGGTTGTTCTGGCACGTGCTGCGCCGTGCCGCCTCCCGTGCCGCCTGCACCGCCGGCAG
>JBJTSM010000446.1:0-2826 GCA_046076685.1 Planctomycetia bacterium
CGCGGCGACCATGGTGAGCACGACGGGCCGGGCGACGATGGTGAGCATCGCGAGCATGGCCGCCACGGTGGTCACGGCATGTGGGGCGAAGGCCGTCCGCCGCGGCCGCCGCGGCCCGAGATGCCGCCGGAGATGCGCGAGATGATCGAGCGGCGGATGCAGGAGGGCCGGGAGCGGATGGAGCGGGCCCGCGAGAAGTTCCGCGAGCTCGAGGAGCGGGTGAAGAAGCTCGAGGCCGAGGTTGAACGGCTCAAGAGCGCTTGACGCCGTAGCCGTCAACCCGCTGTTGTGCGGTAACGCGTCGGGGTGGCTCCGCAGCAGGCCCACGACTTCGCACTGTCGAGAAACGTTCAGATGTTGGTGTTTGGGATCGATGCATGGCCGCTTGACCTCCGCCGACCCCGGCAACGTTTCTAGCCATTCGACCTCCATCCTGAGGCGGCCGATCTGCTCGTAGCGTTCCTGCTCATCCGTGAACTGGTCGGGCCGCCGCTGCCGCCCGTCGGCTCCACCTTGTCAGGGTGCCCGAAATCCGGGGTCCACCTCAAGCTGCCCCCGACTACGGCGAACCACGCAACGCAGCGGACTCGCGATAAAATCGGTCCCTATGGTAAGTCCAAGGTCGCGAGCCGCTGATCGCCGGCGTTAGCCGTGTGAAAGCGAAGTCCGAGTGCGTGCCGTCACGGCGTGAGGTATAACGATGTTCACGAGGACTAATCCATGAGTGACGTCGCCGTCGAACTGATCCACACATTTTCCGCCTTGTCGCGTGGCGAGCAGCACGCAGTGCTTCTCGAATTGGCTCGAATCTCTGAGGCGAACGCCGGCCCGCTCTCAGATGAGGAGCTGACGGCGGCCGGTGAGTCAGTCTTCGCCATGTATGACGCCGAGGAGGCCGGCCATGGCGAAGCCGAAAAGGGGTGAGGTCTGGCTCGTAGATATGGGCTACGCCGCGAAGGTGCGCCCGGCTCTGGTTCTCAGCGGTCCTGTGCTCGACGATGAACGTGCATTGACAACGGTCATTCCCCACACAACAAGTGTGCGGGGAACACGTTTTGAGATCCCAACGCATGTTGGGTGGTTGAAGAATGGTGCGTTTGATGTGCAAGGCATCGGAACGTATCCAACCGTTAAGCTCATGCGAAAGCTCGGCGATCTTTCGGACGAGCTGTTGGGTCTCGTGGAAAGTCGCGTCGTAATGCTGCTTGCCCTGCCGGCTCATCCACAAGACGGCGAGCCAGACGAGGGAGCGGACTCGCGATAAAATCCGGCGGTGTGGCTCGCGTCCGGTCGCGAGCCGCTGATCGCGGATGTCCGGGGTTCGCCCCGGCTATCGTTTCTTCCGTCGGCCGCGTTGTTTCGCCCTGTCTGCCGCGGCGGCGGGCTCGGGTTCCACTGCGACTGTGGCTCCGCCCGGCGCCGCCTGTGGCACGATGATGCAGTTGTCGCCGAGCTCGAGTTCCTCCTCGTCCTGGATCGGGCGGCCGCGGTCGTCGAGCTTCACGTCGGCCTCGGCCGTCTTCTTCTTGGCCACCGCGAGGAGCTGCTCGTAGAGCTTCTCCCGGTCGATGCCGTTGATCGTCGAGACCGCCCCGGCCACCTCCTTGAGATACCGCAGGAAGATGCTCCGCCGCTGCCCCTCCTGGGCCACGCGAAGCCGGCGCCGGAGGTACATGCCGAGCTTGCGGCCCACCGCCTGCAGCGCGAGCCGGATCTCCTTCTGGATCTCCGGATACGAGGCGATCGCCTCCTTCGACTCGCTCGTGAACGGTACCCAGACGCTCGCCACGTGCACCATCACGGTCACCGGCCCGCTCGGCAGGCTGCCGCGGGACTGCGAGAGGCCGTAGGACCGCCAGTTGGTGGCGAGGATCGTCTGCGTGACGGCACAGGCCGCGGGCTGGAACTGCAGGGGCACGCGGTTGGCATACCGCAGCACCGTCATGCTCTGCCCTTCGTCGACGTTGACGTGCTGCATCGCCCCGTGCAGGGCCTGCAGCGCCGGCTTCTTCAGCTTCGAGGGACTCTGCCGCGGCGCGAGCTTGGCCTCGTCGAGGATCTTGTCGGCGGCCTCGCCGCCGAGGCCCGCGAAGGTGGTGGTGAGAAACTGCCGCAGGCTGCGGGCGTCGCTCTCGGCCGCCAGTTCGCAGAGCGCCTCGAGCGACACCTTCTGGGCCGACGGGCCGCCGCCGTAGGCCAGCGACGCCTCGATGACGAAGGGATTGCCGCGGTAGACGCCCGGCGGCCGCGTGGCGGCCGTGAAGAATTCGCCCGGAACGACCTGGCGGATGCCCGCCAGCAGCCGCTGTTCGCCGATCGGCACCACGCAGTCCGTGGCGGGCGGCGGGATCTTCGTCTCCTGGATCGCCTTGTAGAGGGCGTCGGCCTCGCCGCGGCCGAGCTTGCCCGTGGTCACCCGCGTGGAGAGCTTCGCCGTGTCGCAGATCTTCTTCGCGGTGCCGTGCGAGACGCGGGAGAACGACTGCGTGAGGAACTGCGCGAGCGTGAACTTCGGCTGCTCCTGCAGCATCGTCACGAGGCGACCGAGTTCGACGCCGTAGGGATGCGGCTTGATCTCCTTGGGCTCCGGCGGCAGGTCTTCGGTGGAGCGATCGAAGATCTGCTCCACTCCCTCCGGGCCCTGGAAGTGGATGCGGGCGTGCGGATTGGAGATCGCCGTCTGCGCGAGGTACTCCTCCACGCTGCCGCGACCCCGCTGGAACTTCGCCTCCATCTCGATCGTGACCCGCGTGCCGTGTTCGAGCACCTCGCCCCGGTCGTTCTCGCCGACCCACTCGATCGAGTGCTTCCGCATCAGCTCGGCAC
>JBJTSM010000447.1:0-2738 GCA_046076685.1 Planctomycetia bacterium
CGTGGAGATGCTCTTGAACGTGCTGCGGACGTTGTCGGGGACGTTTTCCTTGGGATCGAAGAGGTCGATGTGGCTCGGGCCGCCCTGCAGGTAGACGAGCACCACGCTCTTGGCCCGGTTCCAGCCGGGCGCGGCCTTCGCGCCGCCGGTCGACTCGTTCGCGGCGGCCGCCTGGAGGCGGAGCATGTTCGGCAGCGAGATGCCAAAGAGCCCGATCGCGCCGGCGCGGAGGATCGCGCGGCGGCTGGTGCCGAGGTTCGGGTCGCAGAGATCCTTGCCGGGACGGCCGGGGATGACGAGCATGCTGTGCGCCTCCTGATTACCGGGGGTTGGGTGCGTGGCGTGGGTGTCGTGGTCAGTGGTTGAAGAAGAAGGCCGGACTGTTGATCAGGGCCCAGGCGAGATCCTGCACGGCGGTGAGCCGTCTGTTGGCGAGCTGCACGGCACTGGCGGCCGCGTCGGCCCGCAGCCGCACGAGCGCCGGATCGTCCGCGAGCGGCTTCTCCGCGTCGGTGAGATCGGCGGCGAGCGCGACGAGGTTCGGGTCGGGCGGCAGCCGCTGCGTCGCCGCCGCGAGTTCTCCGGCGAATTTCTCCCGCAAGGGATCGCGGACCGCCACGATCCCGGCCAGTTCGGCCGCCTCCGCGGCCGACCGCTGCTCCCGCGGGATGGCCGCCAGTTCGGCCCCGCGGGCCGTCACGCCGAGCGACAGCGGCGTGGTCGCCGTGGTGAGCGAGATCCGGAACCGCCCCAGGCCGTGCCTGCCCCCCTTGAAGAATTCGGGAATCCGCAGGTTCACCTGCATGGGCTCGGCGAACTCTGGCGCGCCCGCCAGCTCGAACACCGCCCAATGCACCTCGCGTTGCCGCGGCGCCACGCTCCAGCCGCGCCCCGGGTTCGCGCGATCGGTGTCGGCGGCCTGGGCGACCGCAAACCCGTCGGCCGAGAAGTCGGCCTGCGGCTTCTGCAGCGAGACCGTCGTCTGGTCGCCCGGCCGCGACACGGGCGCGACCCGCAGTTCCACCTCGGTGACGACGAAGCTGCCGTCCGGCGCCCGCCCGGCACCGCCACCGGGCAGCCGCGGATCGGGGATCGTCTCGAGCCTCAGTCCCGTGAGCCTGCCGGGAGCGACGGTGGCGGTGAATTCGATCGTGGCGTCGCCTGCCTGCGGCCCCGACACGAAGACCGACCCATCGGACAGCGTCTCGAACCTGGTGCCGGGAGTGGACGAGATCTTGTCGGGCTTCACCACGAGCCAGGCCGGCATCTTCGCCGCCTGCTCCTCGTAGTGCCGCAGGGCCGCCTCGGGATCGGCGAGATGCTTCTCGATCGCGGCCACGGCCGCGCCGATCCGCTCGGCCCGCTGCTTCTCGAGGTCGACTCGTGTCGGCTCGTAGGCCAGGGTGGCCTGTTCGAGCGCGGCGCGGGCGTCCGCGATCTGCTCCTGCCGCTGCCGCTCGCGCTCCCCCTTCTCCCTCTTCCAGGCCTCCTCGGCCGCCGCGAGATCCGCCACGAGCGATGCGTGATCGGTGGCGATCGCCTGCATGAGGTCGGTCACCGCGGCCACCTCCTCAGGCTTGCTCGGCCGGTTGAGCATCCGCAGAAACACCTCCTCGACGACGAGGCGATCATCGGGCTCGCGGGCGACGAGCTTCGCCAGTTCGCTGCCCGAGTCACCGAGCACGTCGCCCACCGCCGGGCCGCTGGCCAGCGCCATCACCGGCCCAAGCGCGAGCCCACCGGCGCGTTCGCACTCGCAGGCACTCTCGCGGGCGGGCTTGCCGAAGGTCTGGAGGAAGCCGCCCCCCAGGGCGCTGGCCACGTCGGGCAGGGCGGCCGCCCGCGTGCCGACGGGATACCCCGGGAACTTCGTCGGCAAGCCGACCGCGGCATGCAGGCTGTCGAAGAGCGTCTCGGCCGGCAGCCGCCGCGGCAGGGCGCGGGAGTAGTTGATCTTGTCGTCCTCGTTCCACTTCGTGCTCGTGATCGCCAGGCCGTAGGTCCGCGAGGTGCAGACCTCCGCGAGCGCCTTCCGCACGTCGAACCCGCCGGCGACGAACGCCTTCGTGAGGTGGTCGAGGAGCGCGGGGTTCGTGGGCGGGTTGCCGGCGCGGATGTCGTCGATCGGATCGATGATGCCGGTGCCGAAGAGGTAGCCCCAGAGACGGTTCACGTAGCTCCTGGCAAAGTAGGGATTGTCGGGCGAGGTGATCCAGGCGGCGAGCTGCTCCCGCCGCGTGCCCTTCTCTGGCGCGGCAAACCGGCACTCGAACGGAAACTTCGGCGGCACGTCCTTGCCGGTCCGCTCGTGCTTGATTTCACCGGTGGCGGCGTCCTTCACCACCTCCCAGAGCGGCTTGGCCCCCTCGACCGCCGTGCCGCCGATCGTGCGGTCCTTGCTCTCGGGATCCTTCTCGAGCACCACCTGCGCGAAGAACGCCGCCGTCTCGAAATACTGGTCCTGCGTCCAACGCTCGAACGGATGGTCGTGGCACTTGTTGCAGTTGAACCGCACGCCGAGGAAGAGATGCGTGGTGTTCTCCATCGTCAGGGCCGGGTCGCGGAGGGTCTTATAATAAGCGGCGGCGGGATTCTCGCGGTTGGAGCCCGAGGCCGTGAGGATCTCCCGCGCGAAGCGGTCGAAAGGCACGTTGTCGGCCACCTGCCGCCGGATCCAGTCGCGGAGGCCCTGCGCCCCCTCCTTGCCGAGGAACTTCGGATTCACCTGGAGGAGATCG
>JBJTSM010000448.1:0-2737 GCA_046076685.1 Planctomycetia bacterium
CGTGGAGATGCTCTTGAACGTGCTGCGGACGTTGTCGGGGACGTTTTCCTTGGGATCGAAGAGGTCGATGTGGCTCGGGCCGCCCTGCAGGTAGACGAGCACCACGCTCTTGGCCCGGTTCCAGCCGGGCGCGGCCTTCGCACCGCCGGTCGATTCATTCGCGGCGGCCGCCTGGAGGCGGAGCATGTTCGGCAGCGAGATGCCGAAGAGGCCGATCGCGCCGGCGCGGAGGATGGCGCGGCGGCTGGTGCCGAGGTTCGGGTCGCAGAGATCCTTGCCGGGACGGCCGGGGATGACGAGCATGGTCGCTCCTCCTGATGGTCGAGGGGGGGTCTCGGAGTGTGGTCGTCGTGGTCAGTGATTGAAGAAGAAGGCGGGGCTGTTGATCAGCGCCCAGGCGAGATCCTGCACGGCGGTGAGCCGTTTGTTGGCCAGTTGGCCCGCGCTGGCGGCCACGTCGGCCCGCAGCCGCACAAGCGCCGGATCGTCGGCGAGCGGCTTCTCCGCATCGGCGAGATCGGCGGCCAGCGCGACGAGGTTTGGATCGGCCGCGATCCGCTGCGACGCGGCCGCGAGTTCCCCGGCGAACTTCTCGCGCAAGGGATCGCGGGCCGCCACGATCGCGGCCAGTTCGGCCGTCTCCGCGGCCGACCGCCGCTCCCGCGGGATGGCCGCGAGTTCGGCCCCGCGGGCCGTCACGCCGAGCGACAGTGGCGCGGCCGCCGTCGTGAGCGAGATCCGGAACCGCCCCAGGCCGTGCCTGCCCCCCTTGAAGAATTCAGGGATCCGCACGTTCACCTGCACGGGCTCGGCGAACTCGGGCACGCCCGCCAGTTCGAACACCGCCCAGTGCACCTCCCGTTGCCGCGGGGCCACGCTCCAGCCGCGTGCCGGGTTCGCGCGATCGGTGTCGGCAGCCTGGGCGACCGCGAACCCGTCGGCCGAGAAGTCGGCCTGCGGCTTCTGCAGGGAGACGGTCGTCATGTCGCCCGGCCGCGAGGCGGGCGCCACCCGCACTTCCACCTCGGTGACGACGAAGCTGCCGTCCGGGCCGCGGCCCGCGCCCCCGCCGGGCAGCCGCGGATCGGGAATCGCCTCGAGCCTCAGTCCCGTGAGCCTGCCGGGAGCGACGGTGGTGGTGAATTCGATGGTGGCGTCGCCGGTCTGCGTGCCCGACACGAACACCGACCCATCGGGCAGCGTCTCGAACCTGGTGCCCGAGTTGGCGAAGATCTTCTCGGGCTTCACCACGAGCCAGGCCGGCATCTTCGCCGCCTGCTCCTCGTAGTGCCGCAGGGCCGCCTCGGGATCGGCCAGATGCTTCTCGATCGCGGCCACCGCCGCGGCGATCCGCTCGGCTCGCTGCTTTTCGAGGTCCAGACGCGTCGGCTCGTAGGCGGCCGTGGCCTGCTCGAGGGCGGCGTGGGCGTCCGCGATCCGCTCCTGCCTCTGCCGCTCGCGCTCGACCTTCTCCGTCTTCCAGGCCTCCTCGGCCGCCGCGAGATCCGCCACGAGCGATTCGTGGTCGGTGGCGATCGCCTGCATGAGTTCGGTCACCGCCGCCAGTTCCTCAGGCCTGCTCGGCCGGTTGAGCATCCGCAGAAACACCTCCTCGACCACGAGCCGATCGTCGGGCTCGCGGGCGACGAGCTTCGCCAGTTCGCTGCCCGGGTCGCCGAGCACGTCGCCCACCGCCGGACCGCTGGCCAGCGCCATCACCGGCCCAAGCGCGAGCCCACCGGCCCGCTCGCACTCGCAGGCGCTCTCTCGGGCGGGCTTGCCGAAGGTCTGGAGGAAGCCGCCGCCCAAGGCACTCGCCACGTCGGGCAGGGCGGCCGCCCGCGTGCCGACGGGGTACCCTGGGAACTTCGTCGGCGATCCGACCGCAGCATGCAATGCGGCGAACAGCGTCTCGGCCGGCAGCCGCCTCGGCAGGGCGCGGGAGTAGTTGATCTTGTCATCCTCTTTCCACCTCGTGCTCGTGATCGCCAGGCCGTAGGTCCGCGAGGTGCAGATCTCCGCGAGCGCCTTCCGCACGTCGAAGCCGCCGGCGATGAACGCCTTCGTGAGATGGTCGAGGAGCGCCGGGTTCGTGGGCGGGTTGCCGGCGCGGATGTCGTCGATCGGATCGATGATGCCGGTGCCGAAGAGGTAGCCCCAGAGACGGTTCACGTAGCTCTTGGCGAAGTACGGGTTGTCGGGGGAGGTGATCCAGGCGGCGAGCTGCTGCCGCCGCGTGCCACCCTCCGGCGCGGTGAACCGGCACTCGAAGGGAAACTTCGGCGGCACGTCCTTGCCGGTCCGCTCGTGTTTGATTTCACCGCTGGCAACGTCCTTCACCACCTCCCAGAGCGGCTTGGCCCCCTCGACCGCCGTGCCGCCGATCGTGCGGTCCTTGCTCTCGGGATCCTTCTCGAGCGCCACCTGCGCGAAGAACGCCGCCGTCTCGAAATACTGGTCCTGCGTCCAACGCTCGAACGGATGGTCGTGGCACTTGTTGCAGTTGAACCGCACGCCGAGGAAGAGGTGCGTGGTGTTCTCCATCGTGAGGGCGGGGTCGCGGAGGGTCTTATAGTAAGCGGCGGCGGGATGCTCACGGTTGGAGCCCGAGGCCGTGAGGATCTCCCGCGCGAAGCGGTCGAAAGGCACGTTGTCGGCCACCTGCCGCCGGATCCAGTCGCGGAGGCCCTGCGCCCCCTCCTTGCCGAGGAACTTCGGATTCACCTGGAGGAGATCG
>JBJTSM010000449.1:0-9350 GCA_046076685.1 Planctomycetia bacterium
GCGGTCGTGGCGGTTTGGCGTGGTGATGGCCTGTGTCGCCGCCTGCGGCTGCGGTGGAATCGCGACCAACGACAACGCCGCCGGCGTGAAGCTCTACCAGCAGGGCAACTACCTCGGGGCGGTGAATCATTTCCAGCAGGCCCTGGCGAAGCAACCGGGCAATGCCGATTGCTTCTATAACCTGGGGGCCACCTACCATCAGCAGGCCAAGCTGTTCGGCCGGCCGGCGGACCTCCAGACGGCCGAGCAGTATTACCATCTCTGCCTCACGCGGAATCCGAACCACGACGCCTGCCAGCGGGGGCTGGCGGTGCTGCTCGTCGAGGAGAATCGTCGCGACGAAGCGATGGCCCAGTTGCAGCAGTGGGCCCAGCGACAGCCCGGCAATGCCAATCCGCAGATCGAGATGGCCCGGTTGTGCCAGGAGCATGGCGATCTGAAGGAGGCCGAAAACCATCTCGTCGACAGCCTCGCGATCGACCCCAACAACCCCAGGGCACTGGTGGCGTTGGGGCAGATCCGGGAGGCGGAGGGGCAGGCCCAGCAGGCGCTCTCAAACTACAGCCGCGCCCTCGCCATCGATCCAAGGCAGCCGACGGTCGCCGCCCGCGCGGCGTCACTTTCGGCCACGCAGGCCGGCACGTCCCGGGTGGCGAGCCTGCCCCCCGCTCCCGCCCCGCCGTCGCCCGCCGTGTACGCGGCTCCCGCGATGGGAAATGCAGCCCGTTGACCCTGCCGCGGGAGGCTTCTATTCTGCCCGCTCGGACACCCGGCTCTCCGGCCCACGGTGCCGACCCTCGGTCCCCGGTCTCCGGTTTGCCGGCACGCAGACCAGATCGGTTCTTTGCCCGCGAACGATGGTCGCAGGCAGGGCGAGGTGCGGGCGGGCCGGGATGGAGAACGAGCCAGTGACGGACCGCAGCATCGGGTCGGCGACCGACCGTGTCTATAACTTTTCGCCCGGTCCGGCGGTGTTGCCGCTGGAGGTGCTCGAGCGGGCCAAGGACGAATTGCTCGCCCTGCCGGGGGTCGGGATCTCGGTGCTCGAAATCAGCCATCGCAGCCCGGCCTTCGACCGGATTCTCGAAGACACGCTGCAGGGGCTGCGCCGGCTGCTGGGCATCGGGGCCGACCACGAGGTGCTGCTTCTCCAAGGCGGCGCCAGTCTGCAGTTCTCCATGGTGCCGATGAACCTGCTGCGCGGCCGCCAAGGGGCGGCCGACTACATCCTGACCGGCACGTGGGGGCAGACCGGTGCCAAGGAGGCACGGCGCGAGGGCAAGGTGCACGTGGCATGGGACGGCGGCAGCACCGCCTACGACCGGCTGCCCGCCGCCGGAGAGATCCGGCTCTCCGATCATCCCGAGTACGTGCACGTCACGAGCAACGAGACGATCCAGGGAGTGCAGTGGAAGCACGACCCGGACGTCGGCGGAGCGCCCCTCGTCTGCGATTGCTCGAGCGATTTTCTGTCGCGGCCGATCGACGTCGCGAAGTATGGCCTGATCTATGCGTGTGCGCAGAAGAATGCGGGGATCGCCGGGGTCACCGTGGTCATCATCCGCAAGGATCTGCTCGAGCGCTCCCGCGACGATCTCCCCTCGATGCTCGACTACCGCACCTACGCGAAGAACGGCTCGCGGCCGAACACGCCGCCGGTGTTCGCGGTCTACATCCTGGGGCTGGTCTGTCGCTGGCTCGAGGAGAGCGTGGGAGGCCTCGTGGCCATGGACAGGCACAACGCCGCCAAGGCCAAGCTGCTCTACGACGTGCTCGACGCCTCCGGCGGCTTCTACGCCGGACACGCCCGCCCCGAGTGCCGTTCCGCGATGAACGTCACGTTCCGCCTGCCTGACGAGACGGCCGAAAAGGCCTTCATCAAGGGCGCCACCGAGCGGCGGCTGATCGACCTCAAGGGGCATCGGTCCGTGGGGGGCATCAGGGCCAGCATCTACAATGCGATGCCGGTGGCCGGCGTGGAAACGCTGCGGGACTACATGCTCGATTTTCAACGCGGCCAACGCGGCTAGTCGTGTCTGCAACCAGTCATCCCTGAACTCTGCGGAAACCAGAATCAATGCCCTCGATCATCGTGCTCGACACGCTCAGTTCCGACGGCCTCGCGCTCCTCGACAAGGCGGCCGCCGCCGGCGTCACCTATGAAGTGCTCACCGGACTGTCGGGCGCGGCGCTCAAGGACGCCCTCGCCCGGCACGATGGCGCGATCTGCCGCAGCGGCGTGAAGATCACGGCCGATTCGCTCGCCGGCAACCACCGTCTCAAGGCGATCGTCAGGGCGGGCGTCGGCACCGACAACATCGACAAGGATGCGGCCACGCGGCAGGGCATCGTGGTGATGAACACGCCCGCGGGCAACACCGTGAGCACGGCCGAGCACACGTTCGCCCTGATTCTCGCGCTCTCCCGCAACGTCGCCGCGGCCGATGCCAGCCTCCGTCAGCATCGGTGGGACCGCAACAAGTTCATGGGTGTGCAGCTGGCGGGCAAGACGCTCGGCATCGTGGGCATGGGGCGCATCGGGCAGGCCGTGGCGAAGCGGGCCCTGTCGTTCGACATGCGCGTGATTGGTTTCGACCCGTTTCTCTCCCCGGAGCGGGCCGCCGAGATGGGCATCGAACTGGTGGACACGGTGCGGGGCATGCTGCCGCAGGTCGACTACCTCACCGTGCACACGCCGCTGACCGACGAAACCCGGCACCTCGTCGGCATGGAGGAACTCGCCATCCTCAAGCCGGGCGTGCGGCTCGTGAACTGTGCCCGCGGCGGCATCTACGACGAGAAAGCGCTGATCGAGGGGTTGAATCGCGGTGTCATCGGGGGCGTGGCGCTTGACGTGTTCGAGCAGGAACCGTGCACCGACAGCCCGCTCTTCGGTATGCCAGGAGTGCTCGTTACGCCACATCTCGGGGCCAGCACGGAGGAGGCCCAGTCGCAGGTGGCCGTGGAGGGCGTGGGGCTGCTCGTGGATTTCCTCTCCACGGGGGCGATCCGTCATTCGGTCAACTCCAGTCCGATCGACCCCGCGTCGCTGGAAGGCGTGCGGGGATTTCTCGACCTCGCCTGGCGGTTGGGCGTGCTGCTCTCGCAGCTTGAAGAGGGACCGCCGCGGTCCTGCTCGATCGCCTACCGGGGCGAGATCGCCGCCCGCAACACGCGGCTGGTGACGGCCGCCTTCGCGGCGGGTTTGCTCGAGTCGGCGCTCGAGGACGTCAACATCGTCAACGCGGAGATGCTCCTGCGCGAGCGGGGCATCGAACTGGTCGAGCAGAGCCGCACCGACCCCGGCGCGTTCAGCTCGGTCGTGGCCGTGGACCTGGTCTCCGGCGACCGCGTGCATCGGGCGGCCGGCACGCTCTTTGGACATTCGATGCCGAGGCTCGTGCAGCTCGAAGGGCACCGGCTGGAGGCCTATCTGGACGGCGTGTTGCTGGTGTTCACCCACCAGGACGTGCCCGGCATCATCGGTCGCGTAGGCAGTGCCTTCGGCACCCTGGGCGTGAACATCGCCCAGATGACCGTCGGCCGGTCCGCTCCCGGAGGAGACGCGATCGGCGTGCTGAACCTGGACCAGGAGCCCTCTGCGGAGGCCGTGGCGGCGGTGATGGCATGCCCCGGCGTGCGGTCGGCCCGCGTGGTGAAGCTGCCCCCCGCCGGACAGCTTCCCTTCTGGCTGGCGGCCTCCTCGGCGGCCGGCCGTCGCTCGGCCGGGAAATAGTCCGGGAAAGCGATGGAAAGCAGGCCGGGAAATAAGTTCCGGGAGCCGATGCGAATGGACTTGCGACGCGGATACGAGCCGCCAGCGAGTTCGTGAGGCCCAGTCTCCCGATGGCCGAATCCGCCGTATTCGACGAGTCGTTCGACCGGTGGGTAAGTGATCATGTGGAGGTTCTCTATCGGGTCGCGTTTCGGCTGCTCGGGAACCGGCACGATGCCGAAGACATCGTGCAGGATGCGTTCCGATCGGCCTGGACCAGTCGCCACCTGTTCGATCGGACGCGAAGCGAGCGGGCCTGGTTGCTCGGGATTCTCCGGCGGCGGGCGGCCGACCATTGGCGGCGGTCGCACACGCGGCTCCCTGGCGGCGACGGGGTTCCGGCGGATTGTGCCGCCCCTCCCGACCGGGATCCATTCGCCGACGAGTTGTCGTCCGCGATGCAGCGGGCGCTCGCCAGACTGCCGGTGGAACTTCGCGAGACGCTGCTCCTGGTGGTCGTGGGCGGGCTCACGCATCAGGAGGCGGCCGACGTTCTGGGGGTCCCGCTCGGCACCGTGCTTTCCCGGGTCAGCCGGGCCCGCAGTCGGCTGCGCGAGTATCTCCTTGAAGCCACCACATCGCTCCCGATGCGTTCCTGAATCGTGTTTCCGGCCGCGGCTCTCAACGTTGACCAACCGATGAACGATCACGACGACCGCCTGCTCGACGCCCGCCTGCGGGACGTGCCCGTTCCGGCCGGGCTTGCGGCACGGGCCGCGCCGCACGTGCTGTTTGACGACGCGGCCCTCGACAGGTTGCTCCTCGGCGTGGAGCCTCCCGATGGGCTCGAGAGCCGCGTGCGGCACGCGGTGGCCGCCGAGGCTGCCGGGCCGTCGATGCTCCTCCGCGATGGGCTGAGCGAGGCCGCTTCTGTCGGGCCGACCGTTCGGCCTGCGGGCCGGGCGACAAGGTTCGCCGGCACGGCGCTGCGTTGGCTTTTGTCCGAGGAGTTGCTTGCCGACACCGCGGCCGTGGCGGCCGCCCTGGCGATCGTGGCGGCGATGTTCTTCGCCGGCACGGAGTTCTCGCGTCGTCTGGCCGTGCCCGATGCGGCAACACGGTCGACGGTGGCCCGAAATGGCGGCGGGCCACGGCCCACGCCCGTGGCGGCCGCGGATGTGCCGGCGACCCCCGGTGCGGGGACAGCCTCGCGGCCGCCCGATCCTGCCGATTCAACTCAGATGGCCGCTGCGGCGGCCGATCGTCGCAGCGTCGGCGAGGAACAACTGCTGCCAGATTCGCCGGTCGCGGCCCCCGCGGACAAACGGGCTCCCGCGGTCGATTCGAGTGTCGTGGCGCACCCCGTCCAGGTTCGGGCCGCGCCGGATTTTTCCCCGGCCAGCGAGATGTCCCGCGGCGGCGTGGGCGGGATTCGCACGGTGCTCCTGCCGACGGTCGGCAGAAGGGTGCCGCGCGTGCCGGGCTTCGACATCGCCTTCGAGATGGCCCACGGAGAATCGCCGTTCATCGATCCTGCCGCGGCCACGGCTCTGGCGACCGATCATCCGCCGCTCACGCTGCGGACCGATTCTTTCGACGCGCTCGGCGACATCATCCGACGCGACGGGGGGCGTTCGCTCGGCCGGCGGACGACCCGGTCCGGGCCGCCCGTCGTGCGGGTGGAGGAGATCCTGGCGGCGTTGCCGGCGGCCGATGCGGGAGCATGGGAGGGGCCGGGGATCGGCCTCTCGCTCAACGCCGTCCGCTCCCTGCGGCCGCAGCCTGCGAGTCTCCTGGTCGAGGTGTGTGCCACCGCGCCCTCTTTGACAACGGCTGATGGGGAGCCGCTGGATGCCATGCTGCTGCTCGATCAATCGGGCGGCCCGTTCGGGTCGCTCTCGTGGCAGTGGCTCTGTCGCGGGCTCGCCCGTGTCGTCGCACAGATGCGTTCGGCCGATCGGCTCTCGCTCATCGTCTGCGGCGAACGTCCCCGCCTCATGGCGCTCCGGGCGGATGCGGCGCAGCTCGCCGCCCTGTTGCAGGAACTCGCCCGCGAGACGGTGGTGCAGTCAGCCGATTTCGACGCCGCGTTTCGGCTCGCCGCCGCCGTGGGCCGGCGCGAGGGCCGGCCGGATCGGATCGTGGCCGTGGCGCACGCCGGCTCCCTGGAACAGTGCCGAACAGAGGGGCACCAGGCGTTTGCGGCGTGGCAGGCCGCACGGGCTGCCGACGCGCCCGCGCCGAAGGCTCCGGCGGTCGGGTTCGTCGTGGTCGATCCGCAGCCGCCGCTGCATGCCGTCGGCGATCGGGCGACGAGTGAGTCGGCGGCGGGGTGGATCGTCGCCGATCCGATCGCGATCGGCCGTGCCATGGTGGCGCGGGCCTTCGGTCGCTCCACACTCGTGGCCAGCGGCTGCCGTCTCGAAGTCGCGTTCGATCCCACGCGGATCCGGGCCTATCGGCTGGTCGGTCACCGGCAGACCGCGGCGGACGCACTGGCGGCCGACAGGCCGCAGCCGATCGACCTCCACGTCGGCGAGAGCATGCGCGTGGTCTACGAGGTCGTCCGTCGGCCCGCGGAAGCGGTTTCGGCCGGGGCCGGGCTCGTGGCGGCCACTTTCGTGTGGACGCCGGTGGGCGGCGCAGCGACAGCCGGCGGCGGTCAGGGAGGCAAGGCGGCGGGTGGCGGGGAGTCGCGGGTGCGGGCGGTGCTGGCCGATGGGAGTGTGCCGGAGACGCATTCCGGTCGAGTGATGGCGGATGAGTCGGGAGTGGGGCTGCCTTCCCCGCATGGCTGTGAGCTACTGCTGGCCGTGGCGGTCGGTGAACTGCTGGGAGCTTCCGTACACGCCGAGCCTTGGCGGCAGACTGCCGCGGGCGTGGCTGCACTGGTCGCAGGCTGGCGGGCCCGCGGTGACGTGACCCCGCCGGGGCGGCTGCTGCTCGAGTGCCTCGAGCACCAGGGGATCGGTCTTGAGCCGGCCGGCCGTTGAGCCGGCCGATGATTGGGGGGCTGACCGGCGTTGGGAGGTGTCCCCGGGCGGCGGTTTGACGTTGGCCGGTCGTCTTCCCAGAATGCCGTCGCTGGTTCACAATAAACCCGTTGTGTCCCGCCCTTCCACTCTGGTTCACCGATGGTCACTTGCTCGTGCCGACGCTGGTCGCTCCTCCTGATGGGGGTGTTGGTGTGTGGCGTTCTTGTGGGACGGGCTCCCGCCGCCGATCCGCCGCAGCGGAACGCGAAAGACATCACGACGGCCAAGCTGCTCGATATACTCGAGGATCGGCAGATGCCCGACGTGGTGCTCTGGGTGCTCGATCGCGTGCAGGCGGATCCCGAGGCCGCCCCGGCCCTCCAGAAGGAAGTGCCCTTTCGACGGGCGACGGCCCTGGTGGCCACGAGCCGCTCCGAGTCGAATGCCGCCCGTCGGGCGGAGATCTACGACCGGGCAGGGCAGGAGATCGATGCCTTTCTCAAGGGCGAACCTCCCCTCGACCGAGCCATCCAGGCCTATCTTCAGAAAGCCAACCTGCTGATCGAGCGAGGCCGGGCCAAGGTCGAGGCTTCGAAACGTCCGGGTGAGGATGCGAAGAAGGTGCGGGCGGAGGGCCTGCCGTTCTTCGATGCTGCCATCAAGACGTTGACCGATCCAAACCGCAAGGACAAGGCCCCCGTCGCCACCGTGGCCACTGCGGAGGACGCGGTGCTCAAACTGCTGCGGGATGTCGACGGCGAACTGAAAGACCTGCGCGGCGAGGGTGAAGGCGACAAGAAAGATGCGGAGCAGGAGGAGGGCAAGGACGGTGCAAAGCCAGGCGGAAAAACGGCGAAGCAGAAACCGAAGAAGCCCACCAGGAAGCCCGGATCGGCGCGGCGGATCGGTGAACTGGAGGAGCAGCAGGACGAGTTGCGGGCGCTGCTCCTCAAGACGCGGCTGCTGATCGCCGGGGCCTTCTACGAAAAGTCGCGGGCACTCGAGCCGAATTCCGAGGAATGGAAGAAGGCCCTCGCCGATTCCGCCGCCCGTTACAAGCAGCTGTACGAGAATCACCGCAAGCGGGGCGCCGGGCTGTTTGCGAGATATTACGAAGGGCGCAACTACGTCGTGCTCGGCAAGCGCCAGGAGGCGCTCGCGGCGTTGGCGGATATCCGGGCGCTTGACGGGGAGGGCATCGTGCCCAGCCTGCGGGCGAAGGCGATCAATTCGTCGCTGGAGTGCTGGCTCGAGGAGAAGAAGTACGACGAGTTCGACGAACGGCTGCTCAAGCTGTCGCTCGCGCCGCTCACCCCCGAGCGGATCGACAGTGACTGGCTGGGCATGAAGTATCGCGCGGCTGTCCTGCTCAAGCGGCGGGCCGACGCCATCGCCGACGACGAGAAGTCGAAGCGGACGCCGCTCCTCCGGGATGCCAAGCGGCTCGCCATGGAGGTGGTCAAGGTCAACAAGGATTTCGCGACGGATGCCAAGGCCCTGCTGGCGGAACTGGGCAAACAGGTCGACCTCGACGTGGCGGATGCCACGTTCGAATCGGCCATGGATTCGGCCCGGGCGACCCTGACGTCGATGCAGTCGCGGCAGGCGGAACTGAAGAAGGCGGAGGCCGCCAAGGATCAGGCGGCCATCGAAGCGGCGAAGAAGGAGGTCGCCACCGAGCGGTCGAAGACGATCGCCAGCCTGCGCAAGGCCACGCCGCTCGCGGGTCCGGAGGATCTCGAAGGGCTGAATCAGGCCCGCTACCTGCTCACCTATCTGCTGTACGAGGATCTCCAGTTTCACGCCGCCGCCGCCGTCGGCGATTTTCTCGTCGAGCGGTATCCCAACGCCAAGGGCAGCCAGCAGGCGGCCCGGATCGCCATGGCCAGTTGGCAGCAGTTGCAGCGGCAGTCGGTCTCGGCCTGGGCTGATGACGCCAAAGAAAAGTGCGTGGATACCGCCGAGGTGATCATGAAGATCTGGCCCGACCGGCCGGAGGCGGCTGACGCCGCGGTGATCGCGATCGCGGCGGCGACCGAGGCTCGGGAGCCGGAGCGGATCCTCGAGATTCTGGCGACGGTGCCTCCGTCGTCGCCGCGCCGCGCGGAATTGCTGCTGCGTGCGGGCGGGGCACTATGGCGCGAGGTGCAGGAAAAATCACGGCTCGACGAGGCCGCCAGGCCGTCGGCGGCGACACTCGCCGATTGGCGGGCCCGGGCCTCCAAGGCGATCGACGACGGTCTCGAGGCGATGGGGGCTGCCGCGGCTCCGTCGTCCGTCAGCGTAGCCGGTGCGCTCGCCCGGGCCCAGATCGCGATGCAGGACGGGGACAACGCGAAGGTGGCCGCCTTGCTCGAGCATCCCGTGCATGGGCCTTGGACGGTGTTGCATGGGCAGGACAAGGCGTTCACGCACGGCCCCCTCGCGCAGGCCACGGCCACGGCCGGCCTGCGCTATTTCATCGAGACCGATCAGGCGGACAAGGCCGAGTTGGCGATGAAGAAACTGGAGGAGATCGCGAGCGCGGCGGGAGCCGAGGCTTCCGCCAGGCTGACGGCCATGTACCAGGCGATGGGCCGCGACCTGCACGAGCAACTCGCGAATCTTGGCTCCGGGCCCGATGCCGGCACTCCGCAGGCCCAGTCGCGCTCGGCGTCGAT
>JBJTSM010000450.1:0-3563 GCA_046076685.1 Planctomycetia bacterium
AGGTCGATGACGACACGGGGCAGGGGCATGGAGCCCGACAGTGTCTCCGATGACCAAGCCCGCTGCCCAGCCCATCTCGCCCCGCCTGCGCCACCGTCCGGCGGGAATCCGGGCTTGCCCCTTCTCGGCCGCTGACGCTAATTCCCCACTGTTTCCTGATCCACGGGGCCTGGGCTCGCCCGGCCCGACCGCCGCATGCCGCCGGGCCGGGGCGATTGCACCAGGAAGGTCGCGATGAAAATAGGACGGAAGTTCGCCGACGCGGTCGGTCGCCTGCCCCTTTGCCAGTCGGCGGTGGCCCGCGCGCAGCGGGCGCTTCGTCGCCGGCGGCATGCCCGTCGCGGGGGCCCTGGATCGACCACCGGTGTCGCGGCCGCGCCGGACGAATACGCCCGGTGGATCGACGCCAGCGAGCCGAGCGTCGCCGCGCTCAAACAGCAGCGGGCGGCCGCCGCCGCGCTGGCCGAGAAGCCGCTCATCAGCATCGTGCTGCCGGTCTACAACGTGCCCGTGCCGTTCCTCGCCCGGGCACTCGATTCGCTCACGTCCCAGACCTATCCCCACTGGGAGGGCTGCATCGCCTGCGCGGCCGATGCCGACGGCCCCGTCGTGCCGTTCCTCCGCGGGCGGATGCGCAGGGAGCCGCGGCTCCGTGTGAAGTTCCTCGAGTCCAACGGCGGGATCGCGGCCAACTCCAACGAGGCCTTCTCCCTCGCGCAGGGCGAATTCGTGGCGCTGCTCGATCACGACGACGAGCTCGCGGCCTTCGCCCTCTACCGCATGGCGGAGGCGATCGCCGCCACGCCCGACGCGGACTTTCTCTATTCCGACAAGGACAGCATCGACGAGCAGGGCTCCCTGCGGCAGAACGCGCTGCTCAAGCCTGGCTGGAGCCCGGAGATGCTCTACTCGGTCAATTACCTGACGCACTTCAACCTCATGCGTCGCTCCCTGGTCGCCGCGGTCGGCGGATTTCGCAGCGAGACCGACGGGGCCCAGGACTGGGACATCTTCCTGCGGGTCTGCGAGCGGGCGCGGAGCATCGTGCGCGTGCCGGGCGTGCACTACCACTGGCGGATCCACGCGGCCTCGACCTCGACGGGCATCGCCTCGAAGCCCTACGCGCTGGCCGCGCAGCATCGTGCGCTCGCCGACCGCGTCTCGCGGCTGGGCCTGCCGGCGCGGATCGTGCCGCACGACGATTCGGGATTCCGCGTCTGCTGGGAACCGCGGCCGGGCACGCGGGCGCACGTGCTCGTCGACGCCACGGAGATCTCGACGAAGCAGTTCTCCGCGCTCCTGCGGCAGATCGACGCGGCCGCCGCGGCCGCCGGCATCACGACGGTGACAAGCGCGATCCGCGGATCGGAACCGGGCCCGACGCCGACGGCCGGCGTGCGGACGCTCTCCTGCCGCCCGGAGGATCGCGTCCGGGTCGTGAACGAAGCGGTGGCGAGCCACCTGTCGGCCACCGACGCGCTGGTGTTCGTGTCCGGCCGCGTCGCCGCGCTGGGGGACGACTGGCTTCCCGAACTCGTCGGCTGGGTGACCGGCCATCCGGAGATCGGCTTCTCGAGCGGCCTCGTTCTCGCTGCCGACGGCCGGGTCGTGGAGTCGGGCCTCGTGGTGGACCGCTTCGGCCAGGGATCGCCCCTGTTTCGCGGCAGCCCGCTGCGGCACTGGGGCTGGCTCGGCGGCCCGCTGTGGTATCGCAACTGCACCGCCTCCAGCCCGTGGCTGGTCGCCGTCGATCCCGCGAGCTATGCGGCCGCGGGCGGGTTCGACGAGCGGCTGCCGTGGGAGCAGGCGTTCATCGGGCTGTGCCGCGGCATCCGCGACGGCGGCAAACGGGGCGTGGTCGATCCCCATGCCCGGGCGACGCTCTCGGCCGGAGAACTGCCGCGGCTGCCCGCCTTCCATGCCAGCCTGAAGGACGATCCCTACTTCCATCCGGCCTTCGCATCGGTCGCGCCCCTGGCCTTCGACACGGTCGCCGAGGCCGAGCCGCCGGCGGCGTCCGGCCCGAAGCGGCGGTTCCGCCTGCCCGCGCTCAGGCTGCCCGAGCGATCCCGCCAGCCCGAGCCGGGAGGCTACGCGTCCGACGCGCTGGTGCTCGCGCAGATCATCGGCTGCACGGCCGAGGATCTCGACGCCCCCCAGCAGCATCCCGAGCGGGTGGGGCAGGGCCCGGGGGCCGGCTGGTGCAACTGGTACCTGCCGGACTTTGACAACCCGTTCTACGGCGGCGTGATGACGATCCTGCGGTGTGCGGAATTCCTCGAGCGCCGCCACGGCATCCGGCAGCGGATCCTCATCTGCGGCGGAACCGATGCCGCCAAGATCAGGCGACTGATCGCCCAGGCCTTCCCGGGACTGGCGGAGGCCGAGGTGGTCGCGCTGGCCGGTGCCGAGGACATCGCCGCGATTCCCCCGGCGGACTATTCGGTCGCCACGCTCTGGACGACCGCCTACGTGCTGCTGAACGTGGCCAACACCGGGCTCAAGTTCTACTTCATCCAGGACTTCGAGCCGCTCTTCTACCCGGCCGGCTCCACCTACGCCCAGGCGGAGCTCACCTATCACTTCGGCTTCCATGGCATCGCCAACACGCGGACGCTCGCGGCCCTCTACGAGCAGGACTACGGCGGGTCGGCCATGCACTTTTCCCCACAGGTCGATCCCGCCGTGTTTCACGGCAGCCTCGACCGCCCCACCGCGGGGCCGAAGCGGCTGGTCTTCTACGCGCGGCCGAAGCACCCGCGCAACGGGTTCGAACTGGCGGCGGCGGCGCTGCGCCGGCTCAAGGACGAGGTCGGTGACCGCGTCGAGATCCTCTGTGCCGGCGCCCCGTGGGATCCGCGTGCCTACGGCCTCGAGGGCGTCGTCACGAACCTGGGGCTCCTCGACTACGCCGAGACGGCCGAGCTGTATCGTTCGTGCCACATCGGCTTCGTGATGATGATGACCCGGCATCCCTCGTACCTGCCGTTCGAAATCATGGCCTGCGGCGGCCTGGTCGTCTCCAACGCCAATCCCGCCAATACCTGGCTGCTCGAGCACGGCTACAACTGCCTGCTGGCCCCCGCGAGCAGCCCGTCCATCGCCCGGCAACTGGCCCACGCCGTCGACCACTACGACGAACTCCGCGACCTGCGGCGGAACGGCCAGGAATTGGTCGCCTGCCACCACAGCGACTGGGATCGGGCGTTGGCCGACGTGCATGCGTTCATGGAAGGTTTGGCGGCACAGCGGCACCGCCGGGCGGCCTGAGGGGATCGACATGACAGGGCGAGGCAATTTTGGCGAGCGGCAGGATCCCGGAGCCGACGACGGCGCGGGCGACTGGGGATTTCTCGCCCACCGGTCGATCTACGACTTCGCGGGCCGCTACGCCCGCGGCCGCCGGTGCCTCGAAATCGGCTGCGGCACGGGGTATGGCTCGCGGCTCTTCCTCGAGGCGGGCGCCACGTCGCTGGTCGCGATCGACAAGGACGCCGCCGGCCTGGACGCCCTGCGGGCGAGGCATCCCGCCATCACCTTCGTCGCCCGGGACCTTGACCTCG
>JBJTSM010000451.1:0-3004 GCA_046076685.1 Planctomycetia bacterium
CGGCCCTGCCGTTCGATCGCGGCCACCCGCTCGGCGACCGGCTCCCGCTCGAAGAGATCGAGCGAGGCGTTGGCCGCCGCGCAGCCGAGCGGGTTGCCCATGTAGGTGGGCCCATGCATGAGGGCGTGGTCGGCCTGGTCGCTGTAAAACGCCGCGAACACCTCCGTGGTCGCCATGGTGACGGCCATCGGCACGGTGCCGCCGGTGAGGGATTTGCCGAGGCAGAGGATGTCGGGCACGACGCCGGCCCAGTCGCAGGCGAGCAGCCTGCCGGTCCGCCAGAAGCCCGTGCCGATCTCGTCGGCGATGAAGAGCAGCCCCGCGGCGCGGGCGGCCTCCGCCAGCCGCCGCAGCTGCCCGGCCGAGTGAAAGCGGATGCCGGTCGCGGCCTGCACGAGCGGCTCGACGATGAGGCCGGCGCACCGCCCGCCCACATTCTCGAGAAACGCGCCGAAGGCCCGCCAGCCCGGCTCGTCGGTCGGCAGGTCGTGCGGATACTGTTCGAGCAGGAATCCCCGGAAGTGCCGGTGCATGCTGTCGTCGGGATCGCAGACGCTCATCGCGCCGCTCGTATCGCCATGATAGGAGTGCCGCAGGCAGACGAATCGCTTCCTGTCGCGTTCCCCCCGGTTCATCCAGAACTGCACCGCCATCTTCATGGCCACTTCGACGGCCACGGAACCGGAGTCGCAGAAGAAGGAGTGATTCAGGCTGCCGGGCATGAGGCCCGCGAGCCGGTCCGCCAGCCGCACCACCTGCGGATGGTCGATGCCGCCGAGCATCACGTGCGGCAGCCGCCGGGCCTGCTCGACCACCGCTTCGACCAGGTGCGGATGGCGGTGGCCGTGGCAGACGGTCCACCACGAGGAGAGGGCGTCGATGATCCGCCGGCCGGAATCGAGCTCCAGCCAGACCCCGTCGGCGGCGACCACGTGCAGCGGGTCGGCGGCCGTCTTCATCTGGCAGTAGGGCCGCCAGAGCGTGAGGTCGGCAAGGCGATTCATGGGCCGCAAACCTCACACAAGAGGCGGGGCAGGGGGGCGACGGAGACCGGATCGAAAGGAAGCGATCCGGATTGTATCGCTCCCCGTCGGCCCCGTTCCGCCGTCGCGCTTTTTGGCGAAACATGCTATCTTTCCGGCACGATCCCGGATGGGATCGCTTAGCTTTCCCTGTTCCGCCCCCTTTTCCGCAGAGGCTCTTGCTCAGCATGTCCGCCACCACCGCCCAGAAGCGTTTCGAAACCCTCGGCCTCACGCTGCCCCCCGCGCCCAAGCCGGTGGGCGTCTACAAGCCGTTCCTGATCGTGGGCCAGCACGTCTACGTCTCGGGCCACGGCCCGCTCCTGCCCGACAACACGCTCATGCGGGGCCGTGTCGGCCGCGACCACGACGCCGACGGCGGCAAGAAGGCCGCCCGGCAGGTGGGCCTGACGATCCTCGCCACGCTCATCGCGAACCTCGGCAGCCTCGACAAGATCAAGCGGGTGCTCAAGGTGCTCGGGATGGTCAACTGCACGCCCGAGTTCGAGAAGCACCCCTACGTGATCAACGGCTGCAGCGAACTCTTCGCCGAGGTCTGGGGGCCCGATCACGGCATCGGCGTGCGCAGTGCCGTCGGCATGGGATCACTGCCCGACGACATCCCGGTCGAGATTGAAGCGATGTTCGAACTGGCCTGACCGAATCGGCGGGTCCGCCGCACATCTCAGGGGTTTGCGTATGCCCGCATGCACACGGCTCTTTCTGGCATTCGGCGGCATCCTGCTCTGCTGGCCCGCGTTCGCAGCGCGCGCCGAGGAGCCCGTCGCAGCGATCGTGCGGGCGGCCGAACTGCCCGACACCCTGCCGTGGGACTTGGCCGCGCTCGGCCGGCCGCCGGCGTTCGAATGGCTCGACGAATCCGCGCCGGTGCGGTCGTTGCTCTATGCGGGCGAGCCGTTCGCCGGGCATCCCACGCGGGTGTTCGCCTGGTACGCCACGCCGGCCAGCATCGCGGGCGGCGATCCGGCTGCGGAATCGGCAGCGGCCACGAGCAAAGGTCCGTGGCCGGGCATCGTGCTCGTGCATGGCGGCGGCGGCACGGCCTTCGCCGAATGGGTGACGCTCTGGGCCAAACGCGGCTATGCCGCCATCGCCATGGACCTCGCGGGCTCGCGGCCCGATCCGACGGACACGAAGAAAAACGCCGTTGTCCGCCTGCCGGACGGCGGCCCGGGGCAGGATCACAAGGACAAGTTCGACACGATCGCCACACCCGGCGTGGACGACGACTGGCCCTACCATGCCGTGGCCAATTGCATCCGGGCACACTCGCTCCTCCGCAGCCTGCCGGGCGTCGATGCCTCGCGGACGGCGATCACGGGCATCAGCTGGGGCGGCTACACCACCTGCCTCGTCGCGTCGATCGACAACCGGTTCCGCGCGGCGGTGCCGGTCTACGGCTGCGGCCATCTCCGCGACAACAGCTGCTGGCTCGGCGACTTTGCGCGGATCGGCCCCGAGCCGGCCGCCCGCTGGACGAAGCTCTACGACCCGGCGAGCTATCTGCCCGCCTGCCGTGTGCCGATCTTCTTTGTCAACGGCACCAACGACTTCGCCTATCCGCTCGACAGTTGGATGAAGAGTCAGGCCGACGTGCGGCAGGCGGCGAAGAACGTCCGCCTCGAGGTGAACATGCCGCACGGCCACCACGAGGGCTGGGCACCGGCGGAGATCGCCGCCTTCGTCGACTCGATCCTGCTCGGCAAGCCCGGCTTGCCGGTGATCGACACGCCGGTGGTCGACGACTCGGGCACGCGTTGCCGCGTCACGGCCGGCGGGCCGGTGGCTTCGGCGGCGTTCGTCACCACGGCGGAGCAGGGCCCGATCAACAAGCTCACCTGGCAGAGCGTGCCCGCGGCGGTGGGAGCCGACGGCACGCTTTCGGGACCGAAGCCGCCGGCCGGTGCGCGGGCCTATTTTTTCACCGCCACCACGCCCGCCGGGCTCGCGGTGAGTTCGCC
>JBJTSM010000452.1:0-3571 GCA_046076685.1 Planctomycetia bacterium
TGGCGGCACTGCTCCAAGCGCGGGAGTGGCACGCCGCCGGCCTGATCGACTGGTTCGACCCGGAAGGCCTGTCCATCGACGACATGATCGGCGAGGCGATCGGGCGGCTCAAGCGCGACCCTCTGGCAGTCGCCGCCGGCCGCGCTGGCACCGACGCTATGACCGACGTGCTGCGGATCTGGACCGAGAGATGCGCACCAGACGCCCGCGGCCACCTCGACGCCGACGTTGCGATCCGCTGGGACAACTCGCTCGATATCGATGCTGCGGTCGATGCGTTCGCCGCATTCCTCTGCCGGCATCGTGATGCCGGTGAAGCCAAGGAGGTGATCTGATGCCCGTTCGGCTCTTCGGCCAAGCCCGCTGCTACCTCCGCCGCAGTTCCGCGAAACAGGAATCGTCGCTAGAGATGCAACTGGAGTATGCGATTTCAGCCGCCAGGCAGCTTGGCATTCCGCTGAATGCCTCGCAGGCAGACCTTGCATACATGCTGGCCAATCGGCTGACCAAGTACAAAGACATCTACCTCGACGACGCGGTCAGCGGCACTCGGACAAAGCGGCCCGCATTCGATGCGATGATCGCAGAACTGAAAGCCGACCCTACGATCTCCCATCTCTTCGTCCACAAGCGGGACCGGCTCGGCCGGCCGCGCACGCCACTCTCGATGATGCTGGTGGAGGAGGAACTGAAGTCGGCCGGCGTGACGATCGTGACGTCGGAAGGTGTGATCGCGGCGGGTGCCCGCGGGTCCGAGGCTCTTGGGCAGTCGCTGGTCTCGTTCGTTGGCTATCACGAGAGCGGCGAGTTCAGCCGGAAGCTCTCCGAACGCATCATCACCAAGCACATTGAACTTGCGAGCCAGGGCTATAGCACGGGTGGCGTTCCACCGTACGGTCACGGCCGCTTCCTCGAGAGGCCGGACGGCACGCTCGTTGAGATCGCCTTGCACCAGCGTCATACGGAGCGGAACTGCCATATCCGCTTCCGGCCGAATAATGAGCAGCGGATCAAGACCTGGGTCTGGATTCTGGAGCGGCTGGAGGCCGGCTGGAGCGCGAAGCGGGTTGCCCAGCGTCTCAACTCGCTTGGCATCCCCACGCGGGACGCCGGCCGAACACGGCACGACAACGGTATCGAGCACGAGGTGTCTGGCAAATGGCACGAGAGCACCGTCCTCGCGCTTGCCACCAATCCGATCATCATCGGTGTCAAAGAGTACGGCCGCTATTCGGAGGGTGTGCATCACCGCGCCAAGGCGACGGGGTTTCGCCCCGTCACCGAAGAAGAGCTGCTTACGGATGGGTCGGGCAAGACGATCGAGAACGACGTGGCGGACCGGATCCGTGCAGCGGCCGGCTTTGCTGCGCGGTTTGACCCGGAGCGTTGGCATCGCCTCCAGGCCAACCTGAAGGCCCGGGGCGGTTCTCAGCGCGGCAAGCGCAAAGCACACGACCCGGCCGCCTATCCACTGACGCCGTGCGTGTTCGACCTGACCTGCAAGTGCGGTGGCATCATGCACGGCGTCGTGCGAAAGGACCGCGGGGTCGGCCGCCCGATGTATCGCTGCAGCATCTACACGAAGACGGCTGGAAAGAAGTGCAACCATAACAACATCGATGGCGAAGCCCTGCTGCAGTTTACGGCACGGACACTCGTGACACTGATGCGGCGAGCTGCGGGTAAGGACAAATTGCGGGCGGCCGTCGAGGCCCGCATCCGGGATATGCAAAAGGCTCCGCCTTCTCCTGACGAGGCGATTCGTCAGGAGGTGCTCGCAAGGGTCGAGCGGCTGCGGTTGAAGGTAGACCAGGCTCCGAAGCGAATTCTCGAAGAGGATGATGACGAACTCCGGGCCGCGCTACGGAAAGGGTTCCGCGATCTGCAGGCCGAACTGGCTGAAGCCGAGAAGGCGCTCGCCGAAGTCGAGAAGCGGATGCCGCACCGCGAGCCGCCCGCGAGCGTCGAGGTGGAGGTCCAGAAGGCGATGACGCTCATGGACCGGATCGAGACGGTCTGTGCCAATCCGGCGGCCCGCGAAGAACTGAACCGGCTCGTCCAGGACCTTGGCATCCGGATCGGACTCACCTTCCGGGAGGGCCGGCGGAATAACCGCCCCGTCCGCTTGCTCGAGGGCGGCATCGTCGCCTTCGGCAATCGCCCCCTGCCGTGCACGCTCCGTAACAGCAGCGGCCGTCCGCTGGCCGGCGGCCTGCCGGAGGCGGCGAGCGACGGGCATCAGGAAGACGATCACGGCGGCCAGCACGGCCACCACCATGAACACCCCGGCGAAGCAGATCGCTCCGCCGCGGGCAGCAAGAAAGCCCCTTCCGATCGGAAGGGCGGATCGACCGGATCGAGACGCACGTCGCGGGGCGGCGTGCGACCCTCACCGGCCGATCGTCAAACACCTCGCCAACCATCCGAGACCGGACGGTTATACAAGGCAAGTCGGGGCGACAGGACTTGAACCTGCGACCTCTTGACCCCCAGTCAAGCGCGCTAGCCAGACTGCGCCACGCCCCGAAACAGCCGATCGGCAGCGATGCATCCTGCACCACCACCGCCCGACCCCGACACTATCGCAGAAGGCCCGCCGATGATCAACACGAGACTCGAGGCGCCCCGGCCAGACGTTATTTGTTGGCCGGTGAACGGGATATCGTCGCCGCCCCGCCCGCCTGGCACGCACTCCACGCCGAGAGGCAGTTCCACAGCACCGCCCCGACGACTCCGGCCACGTAGCCAGCTGCCGCGGCCACGGCCAAGAGCGCCAACGCCCCGCCCGCGGTAAACGCCCCCACCGCCACATCGGGCCTCATGAAATGCATCCGCAGCACGAAATCGGCGACCTGCTGGCCAACGCCCGTCGCCACGAGCACCACCCACAGCCCATGCCACGCCAGCATCATCACTGCCAGCACGATCCCCAGTCGATTCGGATTGACGCGTTGCACGATGCACCTCCACAGGGTTGTACGAGCCCGACACGGTGAAGGCATCCAAGCCGACCATCGACACCGCATCACTCGATTCCCTGCGGCATCCCAACCCTACGCCGTCCGACGCCCCAAAAGCCAGCCGATCCCCAGCCCCCCTCGCCAAGCATCGCCAGGCCAGACACACTTGGGGCCGAAAGGATGCCGGAACGCCATGACACAGCCCTTTTCCGAGCGGCTCGCCGCCGCCATCAGGTCCCGAAAAACCCCCGCGTGCATCGGTCTCGATCCGCGGCTGGCCTCGCTACCGCCGGCACTGGCTCCCGCCTCCGGGGGTGCGCCGCAAGCCGTCGCGACGGTGTTCGCACGATTCTGCCGCGACCTGATCGACGTCGTCGCGCCGCTCGTCCCGATCGTCAAACCGCAACTGGCCTGCTTCGAGGCCCTCGGCCCCCACGGCATGACAGCCCTCGCCGATACGATCGCCTACGCTCACTCCAAGAATCTGCTCGTCCTCGCCGACGGCAAGCGCGGCGACATCGGCTCGACGGCCGAAGCCTATGCCGATGGCTGGCTTTCGGGCCTATGGGCCGCCGACGCGCTCACCGTGAATCCCTACCTCTGCCTCGACT
>JBJTSM010000453.1:0-9668 GCA_046076685.1 Planctomycetia bacterium
AAGAGATCCTTGACCGTCACGTCGAAGGCGCCGTTCCGCCCACTCCCCGTGTTCTCGACGATGATGCAGAACTTCACGAGGTCGTTGCCGAGGACGTTCGAGAGCGTGGCGTCGATCGGCTGACTCGCCAGGCCGCCGGAGGTGATCGTGCCCGTGAAGGCCGCCCCCGCGACGCCCGGCGGCGAAAAGCTGACGCCCGCGGGCGCGACCGTGGGAGGCGTGAAGAGGCCGGCCGGATTGGTGGTCGAGACGACGCCCTTCGTGATCCCGAGCAGCGGCTCGGAGATCTGCACCTGCGCCAGCGCCGTGTTGCTCGTGAGCACGTCACCCGTCTCGTTCCGCTCCGTCTGCTCGGCCTGGTTGGTGAGCAACAGCCCGTCGGTGAACGGCCGGTTCGTGGCCGTGACGGTGAAGAGAATGTCGGTGACCGCGGAGCGGTCGAGGCTGTCCTGGAACGTGCCGAAGCTCCAGGTCTCGCTGTTGGCGGCGGCGTTGAACGACACCGTGGGCGTGATTCCGGAAATCGTGCTGTAGGTGTCGGTCGGCCCCCATTTCCACTCCCCCGCCGCCGGAGCCGCATCGCTCGGCCCGCCGCCCGCGAAGGCCAGCCCCTGCGCCGCGAAGATCGGCAGCGGGAGGAAGTCGGTGACCGTGTAGTCCTTGATGCTCGAGAAGGGGAGCGAATAGGTGATCCGGAACGTCACCGCGTCGCCGGCGGTGACCACCGGCGTGCCCGACACCGGCACGCCGTTGACCGCGTAGACGGTCTTCGTCGCCTGGCCGCTGACGAGCGTGAACGCGGCGGACGAGCCGTCGCCCGCGGTGCCGCCCGTCGGCGCGAGGTCGGCGTAGGCGAGCACGTCGGCCGTGGTCGTGGCGACGTCGGTCAACACGTCACCCTGCACGACGTCGGCCCCGGGCCGTGGCGTGACGCGATACTCGTCGAGCACGCGGGCGCGGAACCTGATCGTGCCGCGCGTGCCCGGGCCGGCGGGCAGGGGTTCGGGCGGCGTCGCCGACGAGCCCGTGCCCGTATCCGGAATGCCCGCCCCCACGAGCTTGCCGTCGGTCACGAGGCCGAGCAGATCGAGCTGGTTCGACACGTCGAAGGTCACGCTCGTGGTGCCGTCCGCCAGCACGGTGGACGAATAATGCGCCGGATCGAACGGCTGGGCCGTGAACGTCTGCGCCTTCTGCGTGAAGGAGAGCGTCGGCGTGAAGCTCGTGTCGAAGGCCTGCCCGTCGGAGAGGATGTCGGCGACGTCGAAATTCGCGAGCGCAAAAAAATCGCTCACCTGGAAATCGAGCGTGTATTCGATCAGGTCGCCGGCCCGCGGCGAACCGGGGTTGGTGAGGTCGGCGACGCTCTTCTGGAGTGCGACGGTGCGGGCGGTGAGCGTGTGCTGGGCGGCCGGATCGTCCGGGTCGCTCGCGACCGTCTGCTGCCCCGGGTAATTGGGGTTCGCGCTCGTCCAGGTGCCCGAGGCCGCAGCCGTGTTCGTGGCGATCGCGGTGCCGCCGGTGCCGAGCGGTAGGACCTCGTCCCCCACGGCGTCGAGCTGCGGCACGAAATAACTGAACGTCATCACGACGTCGGAGTCGCTGCCGGTGCCGACGACCCCGTCGAACCGCCGGGAGAGCGTGCCGCCGGGGGTGGACGTGGTCGGCGTCGCCACGTCGGCGATCGAGGACGAGCCGTTGCCGGCCAGCGTGTTCACCGCCACGAACTGCACGTTCGCGGGCAGCACGTCGGACAGGAGGAGATCGTCCACCGTCTGCCCCGGCGCGACCGCCATGCTCACGGTGTAGGTGTGCGTGAAATTCGGGCCCGTCGCGGTCTCGGCTTCGGGGGCGCTCGAGGTTTTCTTCAGCCGAAAGAGCTGCGGCTGCACCGGGTCGGTCGTCGGGGCTCCGAGCGTCGCGACGTTCACCGTGGGATTGCCGGCCGCGTCGGCCTGGAATTGAAACCCGCCCGTGGCGGTGATGCTGTAGCTGTGGTTCGGCTGGGCGAGCGGGCTGACCGAGCCGGTGAAGTTGATCACCGCGGCGGGCTGGTCGGGGCCGTAGCTCCCGAACGGCAGCCTGACCACGACGAGCTGGTCACCCGGCTTGCCGCTGACGACGACGGGGGTGCCGTCGGGATCGCGGGCGAAGGGGTGCGTCGCCCGGCCGGAGCCGTCGAACGTGAGCACGGTCGTGGCGAGCGACAGGCCGTTGTAGGTGGCACTGCCAGGCTTGAAGCTGATGCCATCGTCGGGGGCCGGCGGCGCGTCGCCCGTGGCGGGCATCACGATGTCGACGAACGGCGAGTAGCCGATGTCGGCTGGGTTCGTGGCCGTGTTGTCGAACGTCACGGTCAGCGGGATCTCCTGGCCGAGGAGCACGCCGGTGCCGCCGCCCACCGTCGCCGTCGGCACGGCGGCCAGCGCCAGCCGCTCTTCGAGCCGATCGAAACCCAGCGAGGAGTCGGGCGCGGATGCCGCGCGTTGCCCCAGCTGCCGGCCGCCACGGCAGGACGGCTTTCTCCTCCTGGTGCGTCCAGTCGCGGTAAAACAATCGAGCGAGAATCGGGGCATGCAGACGTCCGGTGGGCTCCGCCGAGCAGCCGTGGAGAGATTCCGGGACGGAAGCGTCCCGGGATCAGCTCAGCCTTGCAAGCTACCCAGTCATCTCACTTTCGCCATTCGGAATAGTCTGGGCAAGGATTTTTTTCTGACATCCGGTTATGCCAAGCGGTGCGGTCTGTTCTTGGCCCAGACTGTCCCAGACTGGCCAAGAATCGTTTCATCACGCCAGCCAATGCGCGTCAAAGTCGACGCAGACAGCCCAGCTTTTCAATCGACCCATCGTTTTGCCTCGTCGCGATGACTGTTCCTCATGCCCCCTGCTGGAGGTGCCGAAGAAAACGGTCGTAGCGGGATTTCCAATTGTTCCCGCGATACCGATCGCAACGTCGCCACCATGCACCATCGCTCGGCCCTCCTGTCTGCCCGCCTCCGCCGGGCCACGACCATTCTGATGGCCGTGGCCGTGCTCATGGCCGCACGGTGTGGCCGGCTGACGGCCGCCGATTCTTCCTGCTGCGAGCCTACCGGCCAGGAAGCCTGCCAAAATGCTTGCCAGGATGCCTGCCAAAATGCCTGTCAGGATGCCTGCCAGGACGAGCGATCCTATGCCGTCTTCGACGCGCTCTTCCTGCAGCGGAACAACGCCACGGTCAAGCAGCCGCTCATCGTCGACCAGGACGCGCCGGGCGTGCCGCTCATGTCCACGGGCGACCTGACGAGCACGATCGGCACCGGCGCGAGGCTGCTCTACGGCAACTACGGCACGGACGACCTCGGCTGGGAGATCGGCTACCTGGGCGTCTACGGCATGAACGCCACGAAGCAGGTCACGAGCGCCGGCAGCGGCCTCGCGTCGGCCTCTCCGCAGTTCGCCGAACGGGCCGGTTTCCGCAACGGGTCGGTCTCGACCGCCACCGGCTCCACGCAGCTCAACTCGATCGAATGCAACCTCGTGCTCCACGAGTACGACGGCGGCTTCAACCGCCGCTCCGGCCGCCCCTGGCAACGGTGCGACGGCTACGACGGCGGCCACGTCGACTGGCTGGCCGGCTTCCGCTGGGCCGATGTCGAGGACTCGGCCCTGCTGGCGCTGCGGTCCACGAACCCCACTCCCCAGAGCACCTACGACGTCAGCAGCAGTTCCAATCTCTTCGCCGGACAGGTCGGCATCCGCGGCCGGATGGCCTTCGAACGCTGGGCGACCGAGGGCTGGATGAAGATCGGCATCGCCGGCACGCTGCTCTCGCAGTCACAGACGATGACCGACGCCTTCAGCGCCGTGCCCCTGCGGTCGCTGCGGTCGGGCGATGCGGCAGGGATGGGCATGATCGCCGAGATGAACTGGTCGGCGATCTACCGGATCGACGACGTCTGGGGCTTCCGCGTCGGCTACAACCTCATGTCACTCACGGGACTGGCACTGGCCCCGGACCAGTGGGTCTTCTCGCCGAGCGACGCGGCGGGGGTCGGCACCGCGGTCCACGGCACCGGGAGCCTGTTCCTCGCCGGCGGCAGCCTCGGCCTCGAAGCCCGCTGGTGATCCCGCCGCCGGAGGGCGGCACGGGCCGGCATCAGGTGAAGGCCAGCAGGTCCACGATGAAGATGATCGGCTTGCCGTTGCTCGGTGCGCCGTTGCCGTAGGCCAGGTTCGGGGGAATCACGAACTGCGACGTGCCTTCCTCCTTCATGGTCTTGAGCCCCTCGGTGAATCCGGAGATCAGGCTACCCAACCCCAACGAGAACGGCACGTTCGAGCCGCTGTCGAACCGGTCGCCGTCGCTGTTGTAACCCTGGTAGTTCACCCGGACGCCGGTCCTGCTGGACACGAAGCCTTCGCCAGTGCCCCTCTTGAGCTCCTTGTACATCAGCCCAGAAGTGGTCCGGATCAGGCCCGGATCGGCCTGGATCGAGGCGGCGGCGGCCCGCAGCGTGCCGGCCACGGCGGCCACAGAATTGATCCTGGAGGTGGTGATCGAGCCCGCCGAACTGCCGACGCCGACGGCGTAGCGGACCATCGCGGCCCCGGGACCTCCGCCCTGGACGAAGTCGATCGCCTCGGCACGGGTGTCGCCGTCGCTGTCGACGGCCGCGGCGAAGACGGAGCTGCCACGGCCGACCCCCGAGAAGACGGCGAACTTGGCCAGCCGCCTGTTGGCAGCCGAGGCCACGGTGCCGTCGTAGATCTCGACGCCCGAGCCGCCGCCGCTCGCCGCCGTGAACACGAGGTCGGGCGTGGAGTCGGCATTCAGGTTGGCGACCTCGACCGAAAAGCCACGCTTGAACGCCGCGGCGAACGGCCTGATCGTGTCGACCACCGTCGGCGTGGCGGCCACCACGTTGTAGACGCGGGCCTGGGGCGCCGCGCCGATGCCGCTGGTCACGACGAGTTCGTCCTTGCCATCCTGCCGGACCGCATCGGCGGTCGCGCCGGTGAACGTGCCGAAATCACCCGCCCCCAACGCTCCGACACCCAAGCCCGTGGCGAACGGCGTGAACGTGCGAGAGAGCGTGAGCGGACTGGCCGGCTGCGCCGGCGTCGACAGGTAGACCTTCACCTGCCCCTCTGCGGAGGACTGGCCGAACGCCAGATCCTCGAGCCTGTCGCCATCGAAATCGCCGGCGGCGACGGTCATGCCACCGATGTATTCCGATCCGAATGGCATGAGCGTGTAGCCGGGATTCTTCACGAGCGTCACGGAGCCGTCGCCGGCGACGTTCTGGCTGTAGACGACGATCTGGCCGGCGGTGCCGTAGTTCGGCACGCAGACGACCTCGGCCTTGCCGTCACCCGTCAGGTCGGCCATCACGGCCCGGACGCCGTTCCGCAGCCCCGCATACGGCGTCACCGGCCCCGCGACCAAGCTGCCGTTGACCGGATTGACGAGCCGCACGGTGGAGGCCGACGTCCAGCTGCCGTTGTTGCCGACGGCGATCGCCCGGGGCACGAACGTGTTTTCGTCGGTCACGGTCTTCGTGTCGGCGTCGAGCGTGACGGACGCCGTGGACGTGAGCTTGCCCGTGGCCGAGGCGGGCACCGTGCCCACGATCGTGAAGGTGGCCGTGGCGCCCGAGGGCAGCGTGACCGTCGTGCCGAAATCGGTCTTCGTCTTCTGGTCGGTGTGCGTGCCCAGATCTCCGGCCCCGCCCTGGAGCCCGGTGCCACCGCCCGTATACACCGCCGTCCACGTCTCGTTCGTGATCGTGGAGGACAGCGAGGTCTTCACCAGCGCATCGGTCGCGGTGTCGGGGCCGTTGTTCGTCACCTTGAGCGTGTAGATGACCTGCGTGCCGGGCGAATAGAACGTCCGCTCGATGCCGGCCACGAGGTTGTCGTTGAACGACAGCGAGAGGTCGGCCGCCATCAGGGCACGCTGTTCGAGAGCCTCGTGCCCCGCAAGCCCCAGCCCCAACTGCTCCCAGGCGCCCAATTGCCGCTCACCGGCACGCAGCTTGCCGCGCCGGCTTCGACGCGAACGCTTCGTGGCGGTGGCGGGAGAACGGGAGGGAAACAGTGAAGACATTCGCATGGGGGGGCTCCGGAGAGATATTCGTCATCTCTACGGTCAGAAGTACCCCACGGTTCGGAGCGGGGCAATTTTTCGGCCTTTTCCGGCTTTCCAGCCCCCGGGCCGAGCCCCCCACACCCGCCATTTCGGCAGGATTGTCGCAGCTGCCGGTCACTTCTGCCGCTGGAATTCGAGCGGCTTGGCTTCCTTCGGGGCCCCGGCGAGCGAGAAGTCGAAGGCGTCGGGGCCCTTCGACTGCACCTTCCCCACCATCGAGCCTGCCTTCTCGGTGTTGAGCGCGATCGCGTCCCGCGCCGTCTCCATCGTGCCGGTCAGTTCGACCGGCGGCCGACCGGCGGGGGTGGCCTTCCAGGTGAACTTCGAATCCTCCGTGATGGTCAGCTCGACGGTGTCCTTGCCACTCGTGGCCTTCCAGGAGCCCACGAGATCGGTCTCCGGGCCGGCCGGCGGAGCCGCCTCGGCGGCGGGCGCGGCGGCCTCGCCTGCCGGAGCCGCCGCCTCGGCCTTCGGCTCCTCGGGAGGCGTGATCGCCTCGAGCAGCCGCTTGGCCACGAGGTCGCCCGGTTGCTTGGCGACGACCACCTTCAGAGCCTCCGCGGCGGTGTCGGCATGGCCGCCCACGAGATAGTGATACGCCAGCACGAAGTGCCCCGAGGCGCTGTCGGGATTCGAGCGACAGTAGTCCTCGAGCTTGCGGAGGTGCGCCGTGTAGGCATCCACCGATCCATAGACGTTGCTGATGGTGGTCCAGTCCATCCCCGGCGCCGCGACCAGCACCGCATTGAGCGTGGCCGCCGCCTCGGGATACCGGCCGAGCGCGAAGAGCGTGAGCGCCCGCACCTCGTGGATCACGGTGTCCTTCGGAGAAAGCTTCACGGCGCGATCGAATCCGGCCAGCGCCCCCGCGTAGTCACCCGCCTTGAATTTCGCGAGCGCCTCGTCCACCACCTTGTTCGCCTCGGCATTCGCCGGTGCCGCCGTGGCGGCGCCGCCGGCGCCACCCTGCGCATCGCTCGAGTTCGTCAGGTCGCCGTCGTTGATGATGGTGTTGTTGACGATCACCGGCTGGGAATAGTCGTAGGGCGACGAGGCCACGACCGTGGCGGGGATCGCGGAGTAGTAGGGATTCACATACCCGCCGCCGCCATAGCCGAGCGTGCCGTAGCCGAGCCCCCAGCCACCGATCGTGGAGGCGAGCCCCCAGGTCGCGGCCCCGAAGGCGAAGGGCGCCCACCAGCCGCCGCCGTAGCCGCCCCAGTTGTTGCCCCAGTTGCCGTTCCAGCAGCCGCTGTACCAGCCGCCGTAGTGCGGGTTGACGTAGCCGTTGTTCCAGTTGTTGGCCCAGCCGCCGCCGTAGCCATAGCCGCCGTCATAGCCCCAACCGCCGTGGCCCCAGCCACCGGAGCCCGGATAGCCCCAGCCGCCGCCGTTCACATTGATGTTGTTGAAGTTGTTGTTGTGATTGATGCCCCAGTTGCCGCTGTTGATCGAATTCCCGCTGTTGATGTTGTTGCCGATCCCGTTGCCCACGTTGTTGCCGAGGCCATTGCCAATGCCGGGCCGGTTGCCGCCGATGCCCGGTCGATTGGGGCCGCCCGGTCGATTGCCGCCGATACCAGGACGATTCCCGGTGGTTCCGCCATCACCAATCTGGCCGGGCAGCGTCACCGGCCGATTGCCACCATTCAGGCCGGGGCGGTTGCCGCCGCCGAGGCCAGGTCGGTTGCCGCCGCCCAGCCCGCCGCCACCCAGCCCGCCCTGGCCTCCCTGAACGGGCCGCAGCCCAGGTGCAGGACGATTGGCGAAACCGCCACCCGGCAGGCTCGCGGCACCGCCACCCAAACCACCAGGACGATTGAGCCCGCCCAGGCCGGCACCGGGCTGCGGGGCAGGACGGGTCGTGCCACCGATGCCCCCGGGGCGATTGAGGCCACCGGCACCGAGCCCCG
Organism: Planctomycetia bacterium; assembly: GCA_046076685.1. Taxonomy (GTDB): domain Bacteria; phylum Planctomycetota; class Planctomycetia; order Pirellulales; family UBA1268; genus CAMCQY01. Next base: position 8,044 of record JBJTSM010000453.1, read on the forward strand.
GCGTACCGACCGGCCGCATCGTGCCGAGGCCGGGCCGAGGAGCCGCTGCCATGCCGGGCCGCTGCTGGATCCCAGGCGCCGGCCGCACGCCGGCACTGGGCAGCGACGGACGCGACATGTTCGGCATGCCCCCCATGTTCGGCCGCTGAAAGTTCGGACGCTGCGCCTGCATGTTGGGCATCGAGGGCCGCTGCATCGGCATCTGCGGCCGTGCTTGCATCTGGGGCCGCGCCTGCATCTGGGGTCTGGCCTGCATTTGCGGCCGCGCCTGCATCTGAGGCCGGGCCATCGGGGCCGCTGGCCGTGCCATCGGAGCGGCCGGCCGCGCCATCGGGGCTGCGGGCCTCGCCATCGCCGGTCGGCCACCGCCACCTCCCGGGCCACCACGGCCACGCTGCGCACCGAGGCCGATCACCGGAGCGGCGGCCACCACCATCAGGCAGACACAGGCAAGCAATCGGCGCATTCGAGAAACCCTTTCGCTCGAGCCTTGGACGGCCCCGCGGGAGAAAGTCCCCTCGGGTTGCGTTGGCAATGGATCATCCAGAGCAGAACTTCCAGACCTTGGCAGCACGCACGTGCTGCACCGCTCTCCGACTTTCCCTACTTTGCCGCCGGCTTGGCGGGGGCGGCCCCGGGCTGCGGCGGCTTCCTGGCGATGACCAGTTCGAAATCGGGCTCCTCGCCGCCGGCGACGATCCGGTCGGTGCTCAGCACCACGAAGTGGTCCTGATCCTTGACGGTGAACAGCACGGTGGCCGACGCGGTGCTTGCATCGGGCATCGTGGCCTCAGTCTTCACCACCCAGCCGTCGTCGACGGGCGTCAGCTCTCCCTGGCTGAAGCCGCCGTCGGAATCGAACGTCCAGGAGCGGAGCACGCCCTCCACGGGATCCCAGCCGATCCGCTGCGAACTCTTCGATTCCGGCTGGCCGCCCACCGAGAGCACGTAGTCGCCGAGGAGAAAGTTGCCGTCCTCGCTCCAGCGGTAGCTGATCGCCGTGCGGCCCTCGGGGCTCTCATCCACCCAGTCGCCCACGAGGAACGCCAGCGGCTCGAGCATCTCCTGCGCCGTCGGCACCGGGTCGTCGGCAAACTCCCGATAGGAGGCGATGGGCCACTTGTCCCCGACCTTGTCGCGGACGAGCACGTACCGCAGCTGAGCCGCGGCGGCGCCGTCTTCGGCCGTGATCTGCCGGATGCCCTCTTCGACGGCGAGGCTGTCGCCGACCGAACGCACCGCCGTCACCTCCATCGCCAACTCGGCCTTCGGGAACTTCGTGAAGAAGGCCTTGAAGAGGGCGGCGATTTCCTCGCGGCCCCGGTAGACGTTGCCGTTTTCGTCCACGAGTTCCCCCTTCTCCATGAAGAGGGCGGCCAGACCGCCCGCATCGGCGGCATTGAAGGCCTTTACGGTGGCTTCGAGCTCGCGGCGGATCAATGCCTCGAATTCGGGCGACGCAGCCGCGTCGGCCGCGACGGTTTCGGCAGCCCTTGCCGGCACGACCACGGATTGCACTTCGGCAGCCAGGCCGCCCCCAGCCTGCAGGACCGCCGCCAGCACCATCCATTCCGCCCTCTGCCGCCACGCTCGGCCGCCCGTCTTGACCACGTTCATGCTGCCCT
>JBJTSM010000454.1:0-3950 GCA_046076685.1 Planctomycetia bacterium
GACGATCACCTCGGCGGAGCGCCACCGCGACAACAGCGTCGTGAGAAAATCGGCGATCGCCGCCCCGGTGGGGCTCGTCACCACCGCGATCCGTCGCGGGAAGGGCGGGATCGGTCGCTTGCGGCCGGGAGCGAAGAGCCCTTCGCGTTCGAGGGCGGCGTGCAGCTTCTTGAGGCGTGCCTCCAGGCTCCCCGTGCCGACGGCATGGAGACGGTCGATCGTGAGCTGGTAAGTGCCCCGCGGCGGATAGAGCTCGATTCTGCCATGGCAGATCACCTGCAGGCCGTCCACGGGCTCGATCGCCAGCGCCGGCATGGTGCCCCGCCAGACGACGGCGCGGAGCAGGGCCGATTCGTCCTTCAGCGACAGATAGACGTGGCCCGAGGAGGCCCGCACCAGGTTGCTGATCTCGCCGGTGATCCAGACGTCGGAGAACCGCGACTCGAGGTGCTCCTTGACGCGCGACGTGACCTCCGACACGCTCAGGGCGTTCTGCGGCGGGTTGCGACGGTCGGAAATCTTGTTGTCGTCCATCGTGACCTCGTCCAAGAGTCCCGAGTGTAGCAGCATCGTGTGCGCGGCGCGGGATGGCCGGTCGCGCGTGCACGAAGCGACCGGACCACCCTGCCCGCCGACCTGCCGCGAGCCCCGCCACGCTCCGGCATCCCACGCCTTTCCCACCCCAGACACCGAACACCCATGGACGTCCCTGCTTCGCCTGCCGCCCGCGTTTCAACCCCGGGCGACGTCGCCCCGCGGGGGGCGCTCCTGATCGTTTTCCTGACGGTGTTCATCGACCTGCTCGGCTTCGGCATCGTGCTCCCCGTGATGCCCCGGCAGGCGGAGCCCTACCTGGCCGCACTCGGCCTGTCGCCGCTCGGCATCGGCATCAGCATCGGCGTCCTGTTCTCGGTATTCTCGCTGATGCAGTTCGTCTTCAGCCCGATGTGGGGACGCCTTTCCGACCGCATCGGCCGCCGCCCGATGCTGATCCTGAGCCTGCTGGGCTCGGTCGTGTTCTATGCCCTCTACGGCGTGGCGGTGACGTTTCCCACCGACCAGGCCGCGACGGCGATCGGCCTCATGCTGCTGTCGCGGATCGGCGCGGGGATCGCCGGCGCGAGCGTGGGCACCGCGGCGGCGGTGATCGCCGACTGCACCACGCCCGAGAACCGGGCGCGGGGCATGGCCCTGATCGGCATCGCCTTCGGCTTGGGCTTCACGCTCGGCCCGCTGATCGCCTACTTTGGGCTCACGATTTTTCGGCAGCAGCCATGGGGCGTGGGGGCGTTGGCCTCGATGCTCTCGTTCGTCGCGCTCCTGATGGCGATCTTCGTGTTTCGCGAGACCCGCCGGCCGGGCGCCCGTGCGGCGAAGGAAATTCCCAGCATGTCGCGGACGGCGGCCGTGCTGCGGATGCCACAGGTCGGGCCGCTCGTGCTGATCTACTTCCTCTCCATCTTCTCGTTCGCCAATTTCGAGGCCACGCTGGCGCGGCTGACCGAGTCGGCCTTCCGGATGACCGACGACGGCAACTTCCTCGTCTTCGCCTTCATCGGGATGATGCTCCTGATCGCAGGCGGCCTCTATCGGCCGCTCGCCAAGCGGCTGCCCGAAACGCGGCTGCTCACGGCCGGCGTCGGCCTGATGATCCTCGGGCTCGGCGGCGTGGGGCTCGTGGCGTGGGCCGTGCACGGCCTCGGAGCCCGGCATGGCTGGCCGCTCGAGAAGCTCTTCTATCTCGCGGCCGCCGTGGCGGTCGCCGGCTTCGCCTTCGTGAATCCGTCGGTGTCGGCACTCATCTCGCGGAGCGCCGATCCCGACCGGCAGGGAGAGGTGCTCGGGGTGAACCAGTCGTTCGCGTCGCTGGGACGCATCCTCGGCCCCTTCGTGGGCTCGATGCTGTTCGCGATGAACGCCACGCACACGCTTCCCTTCGCCGCCGCGGTGGCGGTGCTCCTCGGCGTGGCGGCGCTCGTGTCGAGGCTCGGCCGCCAGCCCTCGACGCCAGGGTGAGGGCGGGCTGCTGGAAGCCGCTCGCTAGGGCGTGCGGGTGAGGCCGTAGAGTTCGAGCTTGCGGTAGAGCGTCGCGCGGCTGATGCCCAGTTCGGCGGCGGCGTTCGGCACGCTGCCCCCCGTCCGCCGCAAGGCCTCGATCACGAGCACCCGCTGCCAGTCTTCCAGCTTGAGCGTGCTCGTCTCGGCCACGAACGTGCCGATGCGGGCCGTCGCCGGCTCCTGCGCGGCCGCCGACGAAGCGAGCCGCCGCAGGTTCGCCTCGTTGATCGCGACCGTGCCCGAGAGCAGGTCGTTGTCGCCCGTGGACATCGTCTCGGGCGCGGCGTCGGCCACGGCGTCGAGCATGACCACGGAGTCGAGGCCGACCGTCGGCAGCGAACCGAGGTCCCGCTGGCCGCCGCGGCCCGACGTACCGCCGACATGGCCGGCACAGGCGGCCGAGGCGAGGCTCGCCAGGGCGACCAGGAAATCGAAGTCGGCGTTTCGCATCGATTTGGCCGGAGCCGACGCGACCAACGCCGCATGCACGCGGTCCCGTTCCACGATCGGCAAGCAGGCGATTTCAGGATCGCTGTCAGGCGAGGCGTCCGGCTGCCGGGCGGCCGCCACCCAGACGGCGTTGCCGTCGCGGGCGACCAGCCGTGCCGTCGCCTCGCCGACGAGCGTCGCCAGGGAGCTTCCCGGCGGCACGACGCAGACCGGATCGAGCCGCGTCTCGTCGATCACGCGGAACCAGCCGACGCTCGCGGCGCCCGAGTGCTGCACGGCGAGTTCGAGCACGGCCTCGATCACCTCGCGGATGCTGCGCGAGGCGAGCAACCGGATGCTCGCCTGATAGAGCAAGAGCGGCCGCCGCGCGTCGTCGGTCGAGCCGACGGAGGAACGCCGCAGCACACTGCCCTCCAATTCCGCCACCGTGCCGCAGCGCACGATCTGCCCGTTTTCGGCGGGCGCCGGGGCCGCGGCGGGCGGCAGCCGTTTGAAGACCAGTTCGGAGGTGCCGACGCGGATCACCGCGCCCGCCGGGATCGCCGCCGAACTCACCACCACGCCGTCGAGGCACGTGCCGTTGCGACTGCCCAGATCGTGCAGCATCCACTCGCCTCGTGCCGCATCGAACCGCACCGCGGCATGGTTGCGGCTCGCGAGTCGATCGGCCACGACGATCGTGGCCTCGGGCGAGCGGCCGAGCGTGTTGTCGCGGGTGGCGTCGAGCACGAACGTCGGCCCGGGGCGGTCGGCGATCCGCAGCATGAGCGCAGCGGGTACGGGGCACCGGGGGCGGATGGAGACCGACTCGCTCGACACGGCTGAGCACTCGGGCGGGGGCGGGCAGGATCGGGAGGGAGGGCGAGGCGTGGCTTTTCCCAACGCACCCACTATAAAATCGAACGGCCCGTCGTGGAACAGGTCCCGCCGCAGCCACGCCCGCCACCGGCGGCCAATCCCCCCGAAAGTGCCGACGTGCTGCCGTCCTTCTCCGCCGGTGCCGCCAGCCGCCTGATCAAGCGGTCGTTCGGCGGCCTGTTCCGCCGGCACCCGGCAGTCGCGGCCCCGGCACCCTTTTCCCACGGGCGGGAGGCGGCGGGTCGGCGGCCGGGCCTCGTCGTGGTGGGGCATGGCACGGCCGACCCGGTGGGTGCCGAGGAGACGCGGCAGGTGGCCGAATGGGTGGCAGGTCTGCTTCCCGGCGTGGCCGTTGAACTGGGGTTTCTCGAGGTCATCGGCCCCTCGATCGGCACCGCGCTCGAGCGGCTTGCGGACCGCGGCTGTGCGGAGGTCGTGGCGGCGCCGCTGCTGCTCTTCACGGCCGGTCATGCCCGACGGGATGTCCCGGAGGCGGTGCGCGAGGCCGCCGACAGGCTGGGGCTCGCGGTGCGGCAGTCCGACGCTTTGGGCTGCCACCCCGGCATCCTGTCGCTCACCCGGAG
>JBJTSM010000455.1:0-2745 GCA_046076685.1 Planctomycetia bacterium
CTCGATCGCCGAGCCGTCGGGGCGGAAGCGGTAGGTGTTGCCGGAGGTCATTTCGAGGACGACCTCCCCCTCGCCGCGGAGCTTCACCTTCGAGGCGTTGCGATAGCCGTGGCAGGCGTAGACCCAGCCGTCGGGCCCGAGTCGGAAGGCGTTTTGATTGCCGTGGGTGTCGGCGAAGTCGAACGGACCGTAAAGCACCTCGCGGCGATCGGCCTTGCCGTCGCCATCGGAATCGGTGAGCTTCCAGATGTTGGGGATCGACCAGACGATCACCTCCTGCCCCCGGCCGTCGGCCGCGGCATTGGGCAACGGCAGCACGCCGATGGGGATGTTGAGCCCGTCGGCGAAGCGGGTTGCCTTCCGTGCCCGGCCGTCCGGCCCGAAATCCTCGAGCACGGTCAGCCCGTCGCGCGGCGTCGTGCCGGCGGCCGCCGCGTACGGATACTCGACGGAGTGGGTCACCCACAGCCGGCCGCGGGTGTCGAACGCCAGGTTCATCGGCTTTTGGATCTCGGGCTCGCTGGCGACGAGCTGGATGGCGAACCCCGGCGGCAGCTTGAACTTCGCCCGCTCTTCCTCGGGCGAAAGGGCCTCGGTGGGGGCGACGGGCGGGCTGGCGTCGGCCACGAACGCGAAGGCGGCCAGGCACGCGGCCACCGCAACGGCCTCAGCGGGCCATCGGGAACGATCAAACCGGTTCATGCTTGAGCTCCTCAAACGGCATCGGCTCGAAATGGCGTACGGTGAGAGTCTAGACAACATCTGCGGAAGAGACACTGGCTACCGGCGGGGCCTCCACCAACTTCCAGTCAGCCTTTTGACTGATCCACGCCGTGATCGCCATATCCTATCCATCGTCGCTTCTCGCCGCCACCCCGCCACGGCAGACCCTACTGCCGCGCCTGGCCGCCAAACGCCGGGCCCCCGCTCACGGCCCCGTGTCGCACCGCATGACGAGCACCGTGGCGGCCAGGACGACGGCCGCGCCCGTGGCCGTGAGCAAGTCGAGCCGCTCGCCCAGGAACAGCATCGCGATCACGACGCCGAACACCGGCACCAGATAGGTCGATGCCAGCACCACCGTCACGGGCAGCTTGTGCAGCACGTGGAAGAGCATCAGCATCGAGAGCCCGTAGACGAAGAGCGTGAGAAACCCGAACGCGAGCCAGCCGGCCGAGTCGAGCCGGAAGAGGCCCTGAAAGCTGCCGGGCTCACGCCAGAGCAGAAACGGCAGGCTGCCGACCGTCGCGGTGACGTAGCTGTAGATCAGGATGTCGCGATCGGGAAACCGCTCCATCAGCCCCTTGCAGTAGACGTTGTAGAAGGACGCGCCGAGACAGCCGCCGAGGAAGAGCAGGTTGCCGAACAGGTAGCCGTGACCGAGCAGCGAGAGATTGCCGAGGTCCTTGGCCGACATGAGCAGCACGCCCGCCAGGCCGATCGCCAGGCAGACCATCCGCAGCCGCGTCACCCGCTCACCCAGCAAAACCGACGCGAGCACCGCCGTGATCACCGGGATGAGCAGATAGAGGATCGCGCAGCTCGAGGCCTGCCCCACGACCGACCCCCAGGTCATGCCGAGCTGGGCGACGAGTTGGCCGCCGATGCCGGCCACGGTGAACCGCATCCAGTCGCGCAGCGTCGGCCGCGCGGCCGCGGTCTCCCCCGGCCGCCGCCACCAGAGCAGCGGCACCAGCAGCGGCGTGATCACGAAGAACGGCAGAAACGCGATCGCGAACGGCCCGAGCACGTCGCCCGGAATGTATTTCACGGCGGTGGGCTGGGCCGCCCAGATGAGGTTCGCCAGCACGAGCAACAGCATGTTTTTCATGAGGCAGTGAGTAGACATGATCGCCCGCCCGGCGAAAAAGGGGACATTCTGCTTTTTGATCCCCCGTCCATTCACACCGGGCGTAGAGATGAAAAAGCAGAATGTCCCCTTTTTGTCCCCGCCGGCATGGCATTTTCTGCGGCCATCAAAACCGGACGCAGCTATTTTTTATCCGTCGCGCGGGCTTTGACGGTCGCCACGTCGACCGGCACGCCCCCCTGCCGCTGGCTCTCGTCGGCGGCCTCCATGAAGGCGTAGAGATCGAGCGTCTCCGCCGGATCGACCGGCGGAGTACCGGTGCGGAAGAATTTCACGATCTCAACCACGAGCGGCTTGTAGCCCTCGAAGCCGCCGAGCGACGCCGTGCCCTTCGTGCCGAAGGCGATGCCTCCGTAGCCGCCGGCGCCGCGGCGGATGCCGCGAAACGTGCCGATCCGGCCGTCGGCCCACACGCCCGTGACAAACTCGAAGTCGGCCGTCTTCGTCCGCGTCACGGTCTTCACGCCCGGCCCCATCGCGGTGAAGAGCAGTTCGCAGCCGTGGATGCCATACCAGAAGAGATCGGGATGCGTCGGCTCGATTTCGCACGGCGACCAGGCGTCGCAGCCGGTCACGTCGCCGATCGAGCCGCCACGCACCGCCTGCGCCGCCTTGCCAAACCGCAGCGCCGACGAACAAAAGACCGGCACGCCCCGCTCCTTGGCCAGCCGGTAGATCGCGATCGCGTCGGTGAGCGACCCCGCCACCGGCTTGTCGATGAAGAGCGGCTTGCCCGCCTCGATCACCGCCGTCGCCTGGGCCAGATGCGGCCGACCGTCGTTGGTCTCGAGCAGCACCACGTCCACCCGCGCGAGCATCGCGGGCAGGTCGTCGACCACCTCCACGCCCATCGCCTTGATCTTCACCGTGTATTC
>JBJTSM010000456.1:0-2421 GCA_046076685.1 Planctomycetia bacterium
CCTCGATGACCGGCCGCGTCGTTACGCGGCAGCGTAACGGACGACAAGCTCGGCGGCCTCGAAAGGATAGCCCGGTCAATGGCACTTCCTCAATGGTCCTCCGGCCGATGAGCGACTCGTGAGCCTCGGGAGGAGCGGCCCCTTGCGTCCGGAGCGGTTTTCTCGAAACGCCCCGCACCCGCTTCGGTGGCGTTTTTCTCGCGTGTGCGCAGACCGCGTCCCAGTTCGCAGTTTCCCGACATGCGTGGGTCGCGTCCGGCACCGCTCAGAGGCTGTGAATATCGATCGCGAGCAGTCTGAATGCGATCAGCCGGATGTCGCCACCGCAGTTCGGGCACGCAAGCGGAAACTCCTCCCCGACCCTCGCCATCAGCTTGGCCCAGGCAATCCGTGACGTGTCGTGGGAGCGGGGCTTTTGATGCGCGTCGCAGCAGCCTCCCGTGGCGTGACCGTCGCCCCCATGCCCGCCGAGGCCCTGTGGTCCGTCTGCGGTGACGTACTCGGCCGCTTCACCGAGGCGGAATGCCGTAACTGTTTCAGGCACTGCGGCTACCGCTACACGTCGGCGGGATGCGCTCTAGGATTCTGGTCGGTACTATTTTGTTCTGTCGCTTGCAAAATAGGGGTGGCCCGACTAGGCTCCAACGCGGCTTGGGCCGCCGCGACGTAGGAGAACTGCAATGCATGCCCCTTCCACCGCAGTCCCAAGCCACCGGCCCACAAGGCCCCTGAAGGTCGACACGCCGCTCCTGCGTCGCATCAACGAGCGGCGGGTGTTCGATGCAGTCCTTGTCGAGGGACCACTTTCCCGCCAGGCGGTGGGCCGCGCGACCGGCATGGCTGCCCCGACCATCACGAAGGCGGTCGACTCGCTGCTCGAGCGAGGCATGCTCGAGGAATACAGCGACAGTTCCACGGCCCCACGGAAGGCCGGCCGGCCGGTCCGCCTGCTGCGGTTGGCCGCGACGCGGTCCACCGTGCTTGGAATCGTGATCGACGCCACGCAGTGCACGGTGGTGGCCGCGGGCATCGACGGCCGGCATCGCGATGCTCAGACCGTGCGGTTCACGACTCCGACGACCTACCGGAATCTGATCGCCCGGCTTGCGAGGGTCTGCCGGACAATCATCCGCACGCTCGACGGCGAGCCGCTCGGCATTGGCGTCTCCGTCCCCGGGCTCGTCGATTCAGCCGTCGCCAAGGTGATTTTTTCGCCAAACCTTCACATCCTCGACGGCCAGAGCCCCTCCTCGGATTTGGAACGGCACCTCGGCATCCCCTGCCGAGTGATTCAGGAGTCGCACGCCTTGTGCCTCGGCGAGTCGATGTTCGGGGCGGCCCGGGGCCTCGCCGATTTTGCGATGCTCGATGTCAGCACCGGGCTGGGTTTGGGCGTGATGAGCGGTGGTCGCCTCCTCACCGGGTCGACGGGCCTGGCCGGCGAGCTTGGGCACCTCCGCATCGATCCTCAGGGGCCGCGGTGTGGCTGCGGAAACCGTGGCTGCCTCGAAACGCTGGCGACCGATTCGGCACTGGCGCGGCGAGTCTCGGAAAGGCTGGGCCGGCAACTCGACGTCGACGACGTTACGGCAGGCATGCGTTCCGGCCAGATCGACGCCTCGGCCGAGCTCGACGCGACGCTCGATCACCTTGCGGTCGCCGTGGGAGCCGTGGTCAACGTCTTCAATCCTGCGACGCTCTTCGTGCATGGCGCCCTGCTCTCCGCCACCGACGACGCCTTCGGCAGGCTGCTCGATCGGCTGCCCGGAGCGGTGCTGAAGCCGGCATATGCGGCGTGCACGATCGTCCGTGCCCGCGGCAGCAAGCGCACGGGCGCCGTCGCCGGCATCGTCGACCACGTCACCACGCTACTGTTTCCCAGGCTCGAGGGCAGGTCATGACTGCGTCGTTCCGCGGTGTCGTGGTGCGCCTGTCGGCGGCCTGGGCCGTAAGCCTTGCGGTGGCCGCTGCGACCGGCCACGGGGCGAGTCTCGACCAGCGGGTCGTGGCGGCCGTGCGCGGCAACTGCGGCGCCTGCCACGCCGACGGTGCAGCGGAGGGTGGGCTCGACCTCGATGCACTGGGAGACGACCTCGCCGATCCCGCCACCCGCCGCCGCTGGATCCTCGTCCACGATCGGATCGAGAAGGGAGAGATGCCGCCCCCCGACGCCGAGCCACTGGCCGCCGCCGACCGGCGTGCGCTCGTGGAAGGATTGGCCGGGCCACTCTTGGCCGCCGCCCTGGCCGACACGGCCGAGAACGGCCGCGGAACGCTGCGCCGACTCACGCGCGACGAGCTCGAGCAGAACCTCCGCGACCTCTTGCACCTGCCCCAACTCGACATCAGCCACATGTTGCCAGAAGACCGGCGGAGCCGGCACTTCGACAGGGTCGCCGACGTGCTCGACATGTCGCACGT
>JBJTSM010000457.1:0-4967 GCA_046076685.1 Planctomycetia bacterium
CCGCGACGCGTTCATCAAAGCCCCCGGCGCAAGCCGGGGGATGATCACGCGATGCCGGATCCCGTCGCTTGCGCTCAGGGCTTGCATGACGGCAATCCCGCGCGGCCAGACCGCGACGCGTTCATCAAAGCCCCCGGCGCAAGCCGGGGGATGATCACGCGATGCCGGATCCCGTCGCTTGCGCTCAGGGCTTGCATGAAGGCAATCCCGCGCGGCGACACCGCGAGCCGTTCATAAAAGCCCCCGGCGCAAGCCGGGGGATGATCAGGCGATGCCGAGTGCCCGCCAGCCGGAGCGCCTGGCGGCGGCGACGTCGAGGTCGGGGTCGTCACCCACGAGCAAGGCTTCGGCCGGCGTGCAGCCGAGCCGCCGCTCGAGCCAGCGGAAGAATTCCGGCGCCGGCTTCCGCCAGCCGATCTCCGACGACGGAAACACGTGCGGCACCCACGAGAGCGGCTCCACCTGCCCGGCGATCGCGAGCAGCCGCTCGTCGAAATTGCTCGCCAGCGCGACGGTCATCTGCGCCTCGACCGCGGCCCGCACGAGTTCGCGACCGCGGTCCAAGGGCCGCCAGGCCTCGACCCGCCCAAAATGCTCCCAGAGATCGGCGAAGATCGAAGCCGCAGCCGCCGTGCCCTCGAAGACCTCCTCCACGATGGCTCGCCAGCGCTCGGCCTCGCGATCGCGGCTCGTGGCGAAGGCGGGACGGGCCGCCGCATCGACGGCCTCCTGCCGCCGCCACGCCGCCTTGAACCGCCGCTGGATATCGTGCGGGTCGCGTTCGATCCCGTGCCGGGCCGCCGCCCGCTGATACGCCACCGCCACCGACGGGCTCGGCTCGATGAGCGTGCCCACCACGTCGAACACGACGACGCTCACACCCGCCGGCGGAAACGCGGCGGCAGAAAAACGCTCCATCGGTCTGGCGTGGCCCAACGGAGTCATCTGCATCAGGTTCCAGCGGGGGTTACCGCCGCGGAATCAGCCCCAGGTCGAGCCCGAACACGAACATCATCAGGCTCAGGATCAGGGCCAGTCCGAGGTAGGAGAGCACCGCGACCACGCCCTCGCTCGGCGGCTTGCCGCGGATCCATTCATACGCCAGGAACACCATATGCCCGCCGTCCAAAACGGGGATGGGCAGGAAATTCACGACCGCCAGATTCGCGCTGAGCATCGTCAAAAACAGCAGAAAATGGCTGAATCCCTCCTCGGCCGACTTGCCCGCCTGCTTCGCGATCTCGATCGGCCCACCCAGGAGGCGGGGGCTGATCTGGTTGCTCGTGAGCTTGCTCAGGAACCGATAGACGTGTGACAGGTTCTCGAACGCCTTGTGGCTACCCCGCGAGAGCGCGTCCGAGAACGATCCCGCCCGGACGATCTCGTAGACCGGTTCGAAGACGAGGCCGCGGTCGATCACGAACTGGTCCTCCGCAGCGGTGGTGGCGAGCCGCACCTGCCGCCGCTTGCCGCCCCCGACGGGCTCCACGTCGAGCATCAGCGTCGTGCCCTCGCGGACCTGCTGCAGCACCGAGGTGACGTAGGGCCAGCTGGGCGACTTCTCCGACAACTCGAGCCAGCCGTCGGCCGCCGGCCCTTTTCCCTCGGGCTCGACGAAGGCCACCCGCACCACCCGCTCGCCGGGCGCGAGGCCCGCTTCGGCGGCCGGACTGCCGACCTCCACCGCCGCCACGGTCGACTCGACGCCGATCGCCGCACCGATCGCCGACAACGACACCGGGCTCGACGGCCACCGCGGATCCTCGATCCACGTCACCGCGCGCGGCGCGACGGTCACGGTTGTTTCCGAGCCGCCGCGAGCGACCGTGAGCGCAACCTGTTTGCCCGCCAGCCCGCGGAGCCGCTGGTCGAGCACGAGCGGATCACCCGCCGGCTCCCCGTCAATCGCGAGGATGCGGTCGCCGACCGCAAGGCCGGCGGCCGCGGCGGGCGAATCGTCCTGCACCGCCCGCACCGATCCGGCCGTCATCACGAGCCCCGTCGACCGCACGGCCTGCGGCGGCAACGTGACCATCACCCGCTCGCCCGGCTGGCTTGTCCGCTCCACCGAGAGCTGCGCCCCCTTGTACGGCTGCCGCGACAGGGCCGCGATCAATTCGGCGTAGGTCTTCACGGGCGTGCCGTCGACGCCACGGATCGTGTCGCCCGCCTCGAACGGCGGCACGGCCTTGCCGGCGGCGCCGGGCAGCCCGTCGGCCAGATTGGCCGGCAGCGTCACGGAGAACGGACTCGTGACCCCCACCGTCGGCACACCCAGGTCGGTGTCGGGATGGAGCGTGACCGTCCGCGTCGAGTCGTCGGCCGGCCTGTGGATCGTGAACTGCACCCCCTTGGCCGCGTCGCCGAGCGTCACGCCATTGCGGAGATCGGTGAAGATCGGATCCTTGCGGCCGCCGATCGCCGTGATGTGGTCGCCCGTGCGCAGGCCGGCCCGCCAGGCCGCGCCCCCGGGCCGCACGCTCGAAAGCTCGCAGGTCATCTCGCGCACCCCGAGGCCGAGCGCCCACGACGCCATCAACACCGCGAAGATCACGTTCATGATCACGCCGGCGGAAATGATCGCCATCCGCTCGGGCACGCTCTGGGCCGGATAACTCCGCGGATCCCAGGCGGGATGCGGGTCGGAGGTCGGCTCGTGCGGCAGGTCGCCCGACTCGATCAACGCCCGCGCCCGCCGGGCCTCCTCGGCGGCGGCGGCCGGGTTGTCGTCCTGCCCGAGCATCTTCACGTAGCCGCCCAGCGGCAGGGCGCCGATGCCGTATTCCGTCTCGCCCCACGTGAAGCTCGCGAGCTTCATGCCCCCCACGTCGAAGCCGAGAAAGAACTTCTCGCACTTCACGCCGCAGGCCTTGGCCACGAGAAAGTGGCCCAGTTCGTGGACGAAGATCACGAATCCCAGGCCGAGGGCGACCTGCAGGATCACCCACCAGCTCGACGGCTGGACGATCCACTCGAACCACGTTCCCGCTGCCAGCAGCGCCGCCACCGTCACGCACTCGCCCACTTCACGACCTCCTGCCTGGCCCAAGCATCGAGTCGACGCACATCGTCGAGCGACGGATCGGGCTGAAAGGGATGCTCGTCGAGCACCCGTGCACACATGTCTGCAATGTCGGTGAACCGGATCGCCCCCTCCAGAAACCCGCGCACCGCCTCCTCGTTGGCGGCGTTGAGCACGGCGCCGGCGGTGCCGCCCCGCGACGCCGCCTCGTGCCCGAGCCGCACCGCCGGAAAGCGGACCGGATCGGGGGGCTCGAAGTCGAGGGACAGCGGCCGCGCAAAATCGAACCGCCGCGCCGGGCCGCCGATCCGCGCCGGGTAGGAGAGCGCGTACTGGATCGGCAGCCGCATGTCGGGCGGGCTCAACTGCGCGATCACCGAGCCGTCGACGAACTCCACCATCGAATGCACGATCGACTGCGGATGGACGAGCACGGCGAGCTTCTCCGCCGGCACGCCGAACAGCCAGCGGGCCTCGATGAGTTCGAGGGCCTTGTTCATCATCGTGGCGGAGTCGATCGTGATCTTCGGACCCATCGACCAGGTGGGATGCTTGAGCGCCTCGGCCGGCGTGACGGAGGCGAGCGTCTCCCGCGGCCGCGTGCGGAACGGCCCGCCGCTGGCGGTCAGCACGATCCTCGTCACCTCGTCGGCCGCCCCGGTGCGGAGCGCCTGGTGGATCGCCGAATGCTCGCTGTCGACCGGCACGATCGTGCCGCCGGTCCGCTCCGCCAGCCGCGTCGCGAGCGGGCCGGCCATCACGAGCGTCTCCTTGTTGGCCAGGGCAACGGTCTTGCCGGCCTCGAGCGCCGCCCAGGTGCTCCGCAGACCCGCCGCCCCCACGATCGCCGACACGACCCGGTCGACCTCGGGCGCACGCACGAGGTCGTCGAGGGCCTCCGGGCCCACCGCCAGCCGCGTGCCCGAAGGCAGGGCACCGACGCCGATTTCGGCCGCGGCGGCGGGATCGACGAGCACCACGTGGCGGGGCCGGCAGGCCTGCGCCTGCTCCACGACCGCCCGGGTGCTGCGATGGGCCGCGAGCAGAAACGGCGAGAATCGCTCGGGCGATGCCGCGATCACGTCCAGGGTGCTCTTGCCGATGCTGCCGGTCGATCCCAGCACGGCGACCCGCAGCGGCGCGGCCGCTTCGCCGCCGACTTTCACTGGTTCGTCGGCAGCCGCGCTGCGGTGGATGGAAGGCATGGCAACTGGGGGCACGACGCGGTGGATGACGGGAGAAAGTGTAGAAGTTCAGCGCCGAAACTTCCACTTTCAGCCGCGTTTGTCGCCGGCTTTTCCACAGCATAGGATGGGTTCCTGCGAACCCTGCGGCTCTTCCGCGCGGCCCACCCGACAGCATGCTTGAAAGGGATTTCCCCCGACATGTCCAAGAAACGCGAGAGTGGCAAGCGACCGGCGGACCGCCGCCCGACCATGGGGGGATCGAACCTGCTCTGGTCGCTGATCGCGGCGGGCGTCGCCGGCCTGTTTGCCATGAGCCTGATCGGGGCCACGCCCGAGATCGAACTCTCCTACAGCGACCTCGAGAAACTGATCCGCGCGTCGGGTGAGGGGGCGGGCAGGAAGGGTCCGGCCAAGCCGGCCGGACCGACCGCGGCGGCGACGAGGAAATCCAGTGGGTCGAGGTGAATCAGCCCGGCACCGACGGCCGGCAGACGGTCCGCTACGGCGACCTCCGCGACGTCGTGATCGGTGCTTTTCAGGTGTCCGGCACCGTCCGCGAAATGGCCGGCGGGGATACGGCCCGGCGGCGGACGGACCAGCCCGGTGGCGGACAGGCTGCCAAGCGACCCGGGGGCGGTGTCACAGGCACGCTCCGGCGGTTCCATACGGCCAAGCTGCCCAGTGAAAACTCCGAAAGCCAGCTGATGCGCCAGCTCTCCGAGCACGGCATTCCCTTCCGCTACGAGGAGGCGCCGAGC
>JBJTSM010000458.1:0-3621 GCA_046076685.1 Planctomycetia bacterium
GCGAAGGCCGCGCCCGGCTGGAACCGGGCCAAGAGCGTGGTGCTCGTCTACCTGCAGGGCGGCCCGAGCCACATCGACCTCTTCGATCCCAAGGAAAACGTCCCCGACAACGTCCGCAGCACGTTCAAGAGCATCTCCACGAAGCTGCCCGGCGTGCAGTTCACCGAGAACATCCCGAAGCTCGCGGCGATCAACGACCGCTTCACGCTCATCCGCTCGATGAACTACACGCCCAACGGACTGTTCAACCACACGGCGGCGATCTACCAGATGATGACGGGCTACACGACCGACAAGGTGAGCCCGTCGGGCCAGCTCGAGCCGCCCAACGCCAAGGATTTTCCGAACTTCGGCTCCAACATCGTGAGGCTCAAGCCCTCCGAGGAGCCGATGCTCCCCTTCGTGATGCTGCCGCGGCCGCTGCAGGAGAGCAACGTCGTCGGCAAGGGGGGCACGGCCGGGTTCCTCGGCCGCGACTTCGATCCCTACACGCTCTATCCCGAGGGGGACGATCTCGACATGCGGAAGATGGAGCGGATCCGCATCGACGACCTGCAGCTGCGGACCGACGTCTTCGCCAAGCGGCTCGAGCGGCGGGCGAAGCTCCGGGATCTCATCGACCGCACGATGCCCGAGCTCGACAAGGCCGTGGCCGACTACAAGCTCGACGAGTATTACGGCCGGGCGCTCGATCTGGTCATCTCCGGCCGGGCCCGCGAGGCCTTCGGCCTCGACCGCGAGCCAGGCAAGCTCCGCGACGCCTACGGCCGTAACACGTTCGGCCAGAGCCTCCTGCTCGCCCGGCGGCTCGTCGAGGCGGGCACGCGGGTGGTGGAGGTGGTCTGGCCGAAGGTCGCCAATTCCGACAACCACTCCTGGGATCACCACGTCGGCCTCGACAAGCGGATGAAGGATCAGTCGGCGCCGATGCTCGACCAGGGGCTCTCGGCGTTTCTCGCCGACATGGACGACCGCGGCCTGCTCGACGAGACGCTCGTGGTGGCGGTGGGCGAGTTCGGCCGGTCGCCGCAGAAGGGGGTGAGCACGTCGGGCAACGGCAACTCCGCCGACGGCCGCGACCACTGGCCCTACTGCTTCTCGGCGATCGTCGCCGGCGCCGGCGTCCGCCGCGGCCACGTGCATGGCAAAAGCGACGCGACTGCCTCGGCGCCGCTCGAGGATGCGGTGCATCCGACACAGCTCCTGGCGACGATCTACCACGCCTGCGGCATCGAGCCGGAGACGATCGTCTACAACCACCTGAATCAGCCCCGCGAACTCGTGAAGGCGCAGGCGGTGACGAAACTGTTCACGTGAGCCGCTGATGGCTTGCCTGTGAGGAAACAATGAACGATACGAACGCCGCCCCCCCGCTGCCGCTCCGCCTCGCGCTGTGGGCGGGCGTGGCCTATTTCTGCTGCATGGCCGTGGCCCACTTCTTCGGCCTGAAATACCCGCTCCTGTTCGTCTACTACGACGTCCCGTTCCACGCCTACCAGGACAAGATCATCTCCTTCGCGGTCGTGGCGTATGTCTGCCTGTTTGCGCACGCGGCCGGGCACCGCAGCGGCGTGCCGGCGGCGCTCGTGGCGCTCGGCGTCACCGTGCTCGGGCTTGGCGCCGTCAATGGGTCGAGTGACCTGCGCACGCTGCTTGCCGGCCGCTCCACGCTGGCCTACTGGCTGCAGACGGGCCTGATCGCGGGCTACTTTTTCCTGCTGCTTGGGCTCTGGGCACGAGGCGGGCGGCCGCCGAGCAGGGACCTCTAGCCAGCCCGCCAGCAGGCTTTCGTCGCCGTCGCCTCGGCTACCGCCCCGCGGCGGCCTGACCCACCGAGCGGATCTGGCGGACGACGCGTCGCGCCTCGCGGAGCACCCGTCGCGGCACGCTGTGCGGCGGTGACGGCTGCACCGCCGGCCGTTCGCCGGGCCGGGCCTTGCCCTCGACAGAGCAGCGCAGGAGCCGCTCCCGCGTGGCGTAGTAGTCGTCCTCCGCGACCGCGACGGGGGCCGCGGGCCGGGCCAGATCGACGTAGAACTCGATGCCGCAGGTGGCCGACACCGACTCGATCCGCAGCGGCACGAGGCCAAACGCGATCGTGTCCCGGACGATGAGTTCGAACGACTCGGGCGTGAAGGCCCAGCAGTGCGTGTCGATATAGTCGGCGGGCACGCGGCCAGCGGGGCCGAACCATTCCCGATAGAGCGACAGGCTCCGGCGGGTCGGCGTCCACCCCCCACCGCCGGCCGCGGGCGTGCTGCGGTGCGACTCCTCCCGGTAGATCTGGTAGGGCGTGGGCCGCGTGCGGTTCTCGAAGCAGGCCTCGAGCCACTCGCCCGTCTCGCTGAGCGGCCGGAAGTGGTCGAAGCAGAACCGCTTGTCGGGGATCGCCAGCCGCAGCACCCCTCCCGGCCGCAGCACCGCGGCGCACTGCTCGAGGAAGCGGACGGGGTTGGGGATGTGCTCGATGGTGTGAGAGGAGAGGATCCAGTCGAACTGGTGGTCGGCGCCGTAGCGGGCGCGTGTCAGGTCGGCGAGATCACAGGCCGATCCCACGAGATCGACCTCCTCGATCTCCGCCACCCGCTCCCGGGGAATGTGCGGATCGACCGCCGCCCGCCGCCGCAGCTGCTCGGTGGCGAGCACGTCGAGCACGGTCGAACGATAGCCGGCCGCCCGGGGGGCGATGGGGTTGAAATAGGGACCGATCTCGAGGACCGTCTGCCCCGGGGTGATCCCCTGCCGAAGACGCTCGAGCCGATCCATCGGGCACTCCATGGATGAGGGTGCAGAAAAAAAGCGGCTAGACGGCCGCCCGCTGACGCTGCATCCGGGCCCGATGGCTGCGAATCAGGTCCGTGGGGTAGTCGGTGTGGCTTTCGAGCCAGTCGTACACGCGGCTGAGGCGGAGACCGTAGGGGTTGCGCGAGAAGAGATCGACCTTCACGAACGGTGCGCCGCATTCGAGCATCCGCTTCCAGTGCAGGTGCGTCGGGTTGCTCGGGCCACGCCGCACCGCGCGGCGGTAACGACGCGCAAGCGAAAGCCGCGGAGGCCAGCGGACGACGTTGGCCAGCTGCTCGCCCACCGCCGGTCTGGCGGCCTGCCGATCGTCGTAGAACGCGTCGACCGCCACGCCCGCGGCCAGGCAGCGTTCCATCCAGGCCAGCTCGAACGCCTCGATGACCACCGCCTTGTCGTGAAACGGCTGGACATCCTCCCAGAGATCCCGGCCGATCGGGGACGTGAGCAGTTGCCGAGACATCGCCATGAAGTAGGACTGCAGATGGATCTTGTGCTCGCGCGAGATGGTCATGCCCCAGAGGCCGCCGTTGCGGGTGATCGGCGACGCGAACAACCGCTCCACCGGCCAGACCGGTCCATACACGCTGCTGTTGGTGAAGATCACCTCGTCGAAGGCGTCGACATCCACCAGGTCGAGCCCTTCCCGCCAGCTCTGAAAGTCGAAGCCGACGTTGCCGCGGACGATGATCCCGTCGGCGACCTCCTCCAGTTCCCGGCTCCGCAGCCGGTAGTGCGTCGAGACGAAGACGATGCGATCAACCGCCGGCCGGTACTGGCGCAGGGCATGGATCACGTAGGGATCCACGAACCCGTGGA
>JBJTSM010000459.1:0-3413 GCA_046076685.1 Planctomycetia bacterium
GCTCATGTGGCCGATCGTCGCGATGTCGCTCGTGGTGCTCACGTTCGGCATCGAGCGGCTCATCGCGCTGCGGCGGGGCCGCTTCGTGCAGCGTCGGTTCGCCCCCGGCCTGCTCCAGATGGCGGCCGCGGGGCCGTTCGATCCCCGCAAGGTCTACCGGCTCTGCCGGGAGCACCCATCCGTCGCCGCCACGGTCGTCCGTGCGATGCTCGAGCGGCTCGGGCGGCCGCTGCCCGAGATCGAGCACGTGGCGGACGTCACCAAGGAGCGCGAGGCCTCGGCGCTCTACGCCAACATCCGGCCGATCAGCCTCGCGGTGACGGTCACGCCGCTCCTGGGGCTGCTCGGCACCGTGCAGGGCATGATCCTCGCCTTCTACACCACCGCCAACCTCGAGGCGGGCGCGAATCGCGCCGCGGAACTGGCGCAGGGAATCTACGTCGCCCTGATCACCACGTTCGCCGGCCTGTGCGTGGCGATCCCGGCCGCGATCATCGCCCACTTCCTGGAGGGCCGCATCCTCGCGGGCTTCCGTCGGGTGGACAACGTCGTGGCGGGGCTGCTGCCGCAGATGGAGCGCTACGAGAACAAGGGCCGCGTGACGCCGGCGCAGCTGGCCGCCGCCGCCCAGCCCGCGAGGACACCATGAGCGTGCGGATCGACAAAGGACGGCTCGGCGGCGGGCTCGAACTGACGCCCATGATCGACGTCGTCTTCCTGCTCATGATCTTCTTCCTCGTGGCGAGCAAGCTCGACGAGGACGATCGCTTCATCGACGTCGTGCTGCCCAAGGCGAGCGCCGCGAAGCCGCTGACGGCACGGCCCCGGGAGTTCCTGATCAACGTCGATCGCGAGGGCAACTACTTCGTGGGCGCGCGGCCGGTGCCGCTGGCCGACCTCCGCGGCCTGCTGGAGCAGGCGGCGGCCGACAACCCGAAGCGACAGACGGTGATCGTGCGGGCCGACGAGAACGTGGCCCACAAGTTCGTGGTGGCCGCGATGAACGCCTGCGTGGAGGCGGGCATCGAGGACTACCAGGTGCAATCGGCGGAAGAGACGCAGTAGCAGCTCGTCGCATCATGGCCCCCAAGACCCACCAGCGTGCCGGCCTGACGGAGCGTGGCGTGTACGCCAGGCGGCTGGCGGTGGCGGCGCTCTTGAGCGGCCTGGTGCACCTGGTGCTCTGGAACGGCCTGACCACCACGCGGCTGAGCCTGCTGGGCGGCAAGCCGCAGGACGCCACCGCCCGGAAGCCGGCCCTCAAGCCGAAACTGGCGGCGGATTTCCCGCTCCGCGTGCCACAATCGCCAAACGCCGCCGAGCCGACGCACGAGCGGCCACTCGACATGGAGGTGGCCCCGCGGCAGCCGCAGGATGTTTCCCGGACGACGACTGACCGCGAGAAGCCGCCCCAGCCCGAACAGTCTGAGCCCGAATTGCCGCTCGCGGCCATGCCGCCTGCGCTTGATCGACCGACCACACCCCGAGCCGCCACACCGGAGACGCTCGCCGTCGACGAGGCGCTTGCCCCGGATCGAAAGCAACTGGCCCCGTCTGCTGCACCGGCCCCGACGACGGCCGACCGTGTCGCGGTGGCGCCGGGGATCGACGCGGCTTCACAAACTCCCCGCCCGGCAGCCGCCGCGGCTCGGCCCGCCGCCGAGGATGCAGCCGGCGTCGCCCGCAGACGGCCTCGTGAAGTCGCCATGGCGCCGGCCGCCGCCGCGGCGTCGCCGCCAGCCCTGCCGCTTGCTCGCATCGAAAGTGGCGAGCCCGCCCCGCAGCCGCGTCCGGTCGCCGCCGCGGACCGCCGCGCCGTGGCGGTCGCCACACCGGACCGAGCCGGAGTTTCCCCTGAATCGCCGGCGCCGATCAGCCCCACGGTGGGCACGAGCAACCCAGCCGCCGCCGCCCCTCCCCGGCCACGGGCGTCGACAAGCAATCTGACCGACGTGCGTGCGCGGGGCGACCGCGGCAGTTCGCCGGCTGTTCGCGGCCCGACGACCTCCGACGAGGCCGGCAGTGCGGCCGCCGCTCCGGGAGCAGACGTTGGAACAGCCGTTGGATCAGCCGCGACGGGCTTGGCCGTCGGGCGGCCCGCCTCCGCCCGGCCATCGGTGGGCAGCGGCTTCGGAGAGGCCGCCTCATCAGCGCCGCTCGCGCGATCCTCACCCGCCGGAGTCGGGGCAACAGCGGCCACGGCCACCGACACGACGGCAGCCACCATCACCCTGCCCGCTGCGGGACCGGGTGTTGGGACTCTTTCTTCACAGGGCGTGGGCTCCGGTGGTCCCGCGCCCGCGGCGATGACGCGATTGGGCAGTCGGCCCTCGGCCGCCACGCGGAGTCTGGCGGGATCGACCACGGCGCCGGCCGGGCCGGGCCTCGAGTCCGATGGCGAGGAACTGTCGAGCGTCGCCGAAACCATGCCACTCTCCACCGCCGGCACCGCGGCTGCGGCCGGCGTCAGCGCCGGCGAACTGGCCGGCAGAGACCGCGGTGACGACACGGCAGCGGCGCCCGCACCGCGGCCGCTCGACCGCGTGGCGGCCGTCACGCTGCCAGTGGAGGGCCGCGTCCGTGAGATCGCGGTTCCGTTCGCCCGTCGGTCGCGTGCCAACCGCGACGCCGGCGGGCGGGAGCGGCCCGAGGGCGACCTGCTCGTCCGCGAAAAAACCCGTGCGGCGGCCGACGCGATGGTCGACCGCGGGCTCGACTTCCTCGCGCGATCTCAACAGCCCGACGGCCGCTGGCGGCTGGGGGCTTTTCCCGGCGCCACCGCAGCCGACACGCCCAAGCTCTCCTGCGACACCGCCGCCACCGGCCTGGCGATCCTCAGCTTCCTCGGCGCCGGCCACGACCACTTCGGCGGCCGTCATCGCGACACCGTCCGCCGGGGCCTCGAGTTTCTCTTGTCGGTGCAGAAGCCCGACGGCGATCTCTACCTGCCGGCCGACAGGCTCTCCGACAGCTGCGCCTGGCTCTACAGCCACGGCATCGCCACGATGGCCCTCTGCGAGGCGGTGGGCATGACGGGCGATCCGCTCATCAAGCCGGCGGCGACGAAGGCCTGCGGCTTCATCGCCGCGAGCCAGCATCCCACCCGCGGCGGCTGGCGGTACACGCCCCGCTCCGACGCCGATCTCTCGGTGAGCGGCTGGATGCTCGTGGCGCTGCGATCGGGCCGGCTCGCGGGTATCGACGTCGAGCCGCGGGCGTTCGACGGAGTGAAGTCGCTGCTCGAAGCCTCGGCGATCGCGGGTGATCCGGCCAAGTATCACTACAACCCCCGTAACCCGCAGCAGCGGCCGTCGCAGCTCTCGGCCGGCTGCATGACGGCGGTCGGCACGCTCATGCGGCTGCACACCGGCTGGACCGCAGCCGACCGCCGCGTGCAGGAGTCGGCCCGGGCG
>JBJTSM010000460.1:0-2230 GCA_046076685.1 Planctomycetia bacterium
CTGGCAGTCGCGGGCGGTTCGCGAGAGCATGCTCGGCCGCTGGGGCACGCCGGCCGACATCGCCGGCGCGGTCCACTGGCTCGTCTCGCCGCAGGCGGCGTTCGTCACCGGCCAGGTGATCCCCGTCAACGGCGGCTTCCGCCCGGCGTGACGGTTCGGGGCTGCCCATGCTCCGTCGCTGTTGTGCAGATTATCAATCTGCACCTACGCGGGCAGCACTTCAAAACGTGACGACGCGTCCGTCGTCGTCGTCGCGGCGGTCGGCAGTGGGCTGTGATTGTGCGATCACGCTTGCGTCGAGGGCGGCCACGCGGTCGGCGTGGTGCGGGATGCCGGCGATGGCGAGAAAATTCGCGAGCAGCCGGAAGCCGTGCCGCGTGAGGATCGATTCCGGATGGAACTGCACGCCGTAGAGGCGGTCGGCCTCGTGGGCGATCGCCATCACCGTGCCCTCGTCGTCCCGCGCGGTGACGGTGAGGCCCGCGGGCAGGCGGTCGGGGCCGACGACGAGCGAGTGATAGCGGCAGGCGGTCATCGGGCTCGGAATCCCGGCGAAGAGATTGACGCCGTCGTGGTGCACGCCGCTCGTGCGGCCGTGCACCGGCTCCCGGGCGCGAACGACCGCGCCGCCGAGGGCCGCGGCGATCGCCTGATGGCCGAGGCAGACGCCGAGCACGGGCACGCGGCCCCGGCAGCCGCGGATGGCGGCGACCGAGCAGCCGGCCTCCGCCGGCGTGCAGGGCCCCGGCGAGATCACGACGGCCTGTGGCTTGAGCCGCAGGAGGGCGTCGGCGTCGATCGCGTGGCTGGGCACCACGGCCGCCGCCGCCCCGAGCAGGTGGAAGTGACGGGCGAGGTTGAAGACGAAACTGTCGCGGTTGTCGAGGACGACGATCATGCCGAGGCCTCCGCGAAGTGCGTCGCGGCCGACAGGCCGAAGGAGGCCAGCACGCGGAGCATGCCCTCCGCCTTGTGGAGCGTTTCGGCATATTCGGCGGCCGGGTCGCTCCGCGCGGTGATGCCGCCCCCCACGGCGAAGCTGATCGAGCCGGGGGTGACCACGAACGTGCGGATGAGCAGGTTGAAGTCGGCCGCGCCGTCGAACCCCACGTAGCCGAGCGAGCCGCAGTAGGCGCCCCGCGCGAACCCCTCCAGCGCGGCGATGATCTCGCAGGCCCGGTGTTTGGGCGCGCCGGTCACGCTGCCGCCGGGGATGGCGGCGTCGAGGGCGTCGAGCGGCGTGCACCCGGGCCGCAGCCGGCCGGCCACGATCGACACGAGGTGCTGCACGTAGCGATACCGTTCGAGCCGGCAGAGCGCCTCCACGCGAACGCTCTCCGGCGTGCACACCCGCGAGAGGTCGTTGCGCACGAGGTCGACGATCATCACGTTCTCGGCCCGGTCCTTCTCGCTCTGGCCGAGATCCTCGCCGGCGTAGAGATCGGCCTCGGGGCTCGACAGCATGCGCCGGGTGCCCTTGATGGGGTGCATGCGGACGGTGCCCCGCTCGACGTGCAGCAGCCGCTCCGGCGACATGCTCACGATCGACGCGGTGCCTGAGTCGAAGAAGCCGGCGAACGGGGCGGGGTTGAGCCCGCGGCTGCGGCGATACAGTTCCACCGGATCGAGGGCCGCGGCGAGCGACAGCCGCTGCGCGAGGTTCACCTGGAAGATGTCGCCGGCCCGCACCAGTTCGATGCCGGCCCGTACCATGTCGAGGTAGCGCGGTTGCGAGTGCGTCGAAACGATTTTTACGTCATTGCACGATTGCGGCGTTGCGGCCGCCTCGGGTGGACTCGCGAGCGACGCAAGCAGGGCTTCCAGGCGTTCCTCCGCCCGCGCCCGCCGCGCCGTCGGGCCCCGCGCCGGCACGCCCTGCGAGATGATCCAGCCCCGGCCGGCGTCGTGGTCGAAGGCGAAGACGAGATCGTAGGCGTGCAGTGAGAGGAGCGGCACCGGGCCGTCCGCGGGGGCCGGGAGGCCCAGCCGCACGAGGCCGCAGTCGTAGGAGACAAGCCCCGCCACACCCCCCTGAAACGGCGGCAGGCCGGGGATCGTCGCGCAGGAAAGGTCTCCCAGGAGCGACCGCAGCCGCGAAAAAGCGTCGTTTACCCGCTCCGCATCTTGACCGTCGCCGCCGGCGACGACCTCGAGCGAATGGATCGGGTCGGCGGCGATGAACGAATGACGGCCCAGCCGGGGCGCCGCGAGGGGCTCCGCCGCGTCGCGG
>JBJTSM010000461.1:0-3474 GCA_046076685.1 Planctomycetia bacterium
CCCCGAGAGCGGCGTCATCCGCAGCAGCTCCCAACCGCGGCTCTCGACCTCCGTGCTGACGAGGCCCGACGCCAGGCTCGGCGTGATCACCACGACGAGCGCGACCTGGAAGAGCACCAGCGCCCCGCCGATCGCCTCGACACCCCAGTTGATCGTGCCGGTGGTGGAGGCCAGCGTGATCACGAGCGACACCACGGCACACCCGGCGATCAGCCGCAAGAGCCAGTGAAACCGGCCGAACCGGCGGGTGCGAAACTCCTTCACCATCACCGGATTGACCCAATCGGAGATCCCCGCCGACCGCCGCTGCGGATCGACGACGAAAAACAGCCGCCGCATCGCCCGCACCGCGACCGACTGCTCGTCGGTGATCGCTCCCTGCGACCTCGATCGGTCGAACAGACGCTGGTTGAGATTGAGCAGCGTGATCGCCATGACCACGAGCGACAAGAGCCCCGCACATGCAAAAAACACGCCGGCGGCGGAATCCCGCTCGAGGAGCCCCGCCGATCCGGCCCCTGCCAGGCCGACCCGCTCGAGCATCACGGGCACGGGCGAGAGCCCGCGGAGGAGTCCGGCGGTGGCGGCCTTCCAGCCCGCCTGCCCGCGGAGCAGAAAATGCGGACCGAGCGTGAGGAAGCAGAGGGCGAAGACGGCGGCGTAGGTGAGCCGCACGGCCGCGTCGGTCGACTGGGCGAAGGTGCTCACGAGCAGCCCCACCGCGATGCACTCGATCGTCATGAGCCCGAGCACGGCATAGAGCACGAGCACGTCGCGACCCAGATCGATGCCCCCCATCGCGTAGCAGGCGGCCACGGCCGGCAGGCTCGTGCAGGCAAGCAGGGCCGCGAACAGGAGCATGGCGAGCAGCTTGCCGAAGTAGATCGCGGCCGGGCTGAGCGGGGAATTGAGCAACAAGAGCAGCGTGCCCTGCAGCCGCTCGCGCACGATCGAGGTGGCCGGAAACGCGGGCACGAGCAGGAGCACGGCGGTGAACAGCCCGAGGGCGAAGATGCGAAACACCTCACGCGACTGCGAGCCGGAGAGATCGACGATGCCCGCGGCCGGCCACCGCCAGAGCACGAGCGCCGCGAAGCAGCCGGCCGCCGCGACGATCGTCGGCACGACCCACCTCGTCCGCAGGATGGCGAGAAATTCACGCCGCAGGATCGCGATCATGGCGTCGCCTCGCCCGCCTGGGTGACCGACAGAAACGCGTCCTCGAGATCCTTGGGCACCTCGCGGCACTGCACGACCGCGAGCCGCCCCTCCACGAGCCGCGCAAGCATGCCGGCCAGTTCCGCATCGGTCCGCGCGGTGTCGAACCGGACGATCCCCTCGGTGGCAGACACCGCCACCGCCCCGCGCTCCGCCTCGGGCAGCGTTCCGCGGACGAGTTCGCCGGCCCGGGCAGCCTGGCCGGCATCGAGCAGTTGCACCTCGAACGTCCGCCGCTGGCTCAACGACCGCATGATCGCCTCGAGCGTGCCGAACGCCCGCAGCCTGCCCTTCGTGATGATGGCCACGGTGTCGCAGATCCGCGACAGCTCGGGCAGGATGTGGCTCGTGACGATGAGCGTCTTGCCCAGACCGGCGAGCCGGAGGAGCAGTTCCCGCATCTCGATCCTTGCCTGCGGGTCGAGGCCGTTGGCGGGCTCGTCGAGGATGAGCACCTCGGGGTCGTGCATGAGCGTGCGGGCGATCCCGATCCGCTGCCGCATGCCGTGGCTGAGCGACTCGACGTAGCGATCCTGCATGTGCGTCGAGCCGGTCGTGTCGAGCACCTCGGCGATTCGCCGCATCCGGTCCCGGCGGGGGATGCCGAAGGCGGCCCCGAAGAAGTCGAGGTACTCCCGCACCCGCATGGCGTCGTACGACCCGAAGACGTCGGGCATGTATCCCACCAGCCGTTTGATGCGACGGGCGTCGCGGACGCAATCCGCCCCGGCGATCCGCGCCCACCCGCTCGTGGGCCGCAGCGCACCGACGAGGATCTTGATGGTGGTGGTCTTGCCGGCGCCGTTGGGGCCGATGAAGCCGAGGATCCGTCCGCGCGGCAGGCTGATGGAGAGCCCCTCCAGGGCGGTGAACTCCCCGAACCGCTTCGTGAGCGCATCGGTCTCGATCATCGCGTTGGTCGTCATGGGTCTCCCGCTTCACGGCTCATGGCTTCACGGCTTTATGGCTTCACTGCTCATGGCTTCAAGGGGGCCCCCCCGCGCCGCCATCCGGGAGGGTCCGGCCGGCCACGGTGAGGAGAGCATAGTCGATCTGCCAGCGGCTTCCCGGAGTGCCGGATACTTTCTCGCCGCTCTCGAGCAGCGCCTCGTCCGCAAGCTCGGCGGCCGTCGGTCCGATCGTGAGCGTCAGGCGCACCCCGCCCCGCTCATCCTGACCGAGATGATCGGCGGTGAGCGGACACTCGAAGACACCGTCGGGGTTGTCGATTTTCTGCACCAACGCGGGCGTGCCATCCCGATAGGACGAGATGGTGAACGATCGCGACGGCGCGGCGAGCCGCACCGTGAGCACGCCGTTCTCGAGCCGGCAGGGCAGGACGTGCGGCGGCAACGCAAACCGCAGCACCACCTCGCCGGGGGCCGTCCGACCCTTCCGCCAGCGGCCGGTGCGGGCATCGAACATGGTCGAACGCCCCCGTGGGCCCGGGCAGTTGGTCGCGCGGAGGAAATTGGCCGGGATCCGAAACTCGGTGTCGGCGGGCGTGCGGCGGAATTCCAGCGGCACGATCGCCAGCGCCGTGCCCCGCTTCTCAAACCCGTCGGGCAGAGAGACCGCCTGATCGACCGGGTCGCACCAGAACGCCAGCGCATGGCTCCGCGGCTGGTTGACTTCTTCGACCGTGCGCCGGTCGAAGAGCGTCCGCATGACGTCCTGCCGCCAGCGTTGCTGCTCCGAGAGGATCGCATTCGCGGAGAAGTCGTCGGCCGGCAGGATCTGGTCGGGCCGGCAGGCGATCCGTCCGTCGTCGCCTAAGGAAACGGCCGCCGCCGCCGCCGGCGGACTGAGGATCACCGCATCGGCGACGCCGGCCAGGCGGCCGGCCGCCAGCCGGCCGGTGAGGCCCTCGGGTCCGAACTGGGCGACGGCCGCCACCCGCTCGTCGAGCGGCTGCGTGCCCACGACCGTGGCCGACTCCACGCTGCCGGCCCGCGTGGCGACCCGCGGCAGGACCACGGCGTCGTCGTCGGTCCATTCCCTGCGATACACCGTGCCATCCCCGGCTCGGTCGAACGCGAGGAGCTGCAGCGGCGCGGTCCGCCAGTCGATCGGCCGCGACCGCTGATCGTAGACGGCAAGCAGGCTCTCCGTCCGGCACTCGTCGGTTTCCGGCGCGATGCTCACCAGCTGCGCCGTGACGACCGTCGGCGGCACGCTGCGGGCGGAGGCGGCCCCGCCCCCGACGAGCAGCCCCGCCGCCACGACGGAGGCGACCGGCACGATCCAGAGCAGCCG
>JBJTSM010000462.1:0-2539 GCA_046076685.1 Planctomycetia bacterium
CGCCGCCCGCATCGCCGCCAGATCCACCACGCACGGCACGCCCGTGAAGTCCTGCAGCACCACCCGGGCCGGCTTGAACGGAATTTCCGTCTCGGCCGGCTTGGCGGCATTCCAGGTCGCGAGACTGCGGATGTCGGCCTCTGTCACCTCGTAGTTGTCGCAGGTCCGCAGGAGGGCCTCGAGCACCATGCGGATCGAGTAGGGCAGACGCGAGGTATTGGTGATGCCGGCATCGTCGAGGGCCCGCAGCCGGTAGAGCGTGGCGGGGCCGGAGCCCGTTTCGAAGGTGGCGCGGGCGGAGAACGGGTCGACGAACGTCGCTGCCATGGTGAACCCCGGGGGGAGATAAAGTGGGAATGCGGTGCGGGCGCGTAGCCTAACGAAACGATCTCCCGGGAGAGAAGTGTCCGCCGCGTCATCCCCGCAAAACCCGGCGGAAGCGGGGGCTGGACTGCGAGAAAACGGGCTTGGATCCGGGGGTTCGCAAAAAAATTTCCCCGGGAGTCGACAGGCCGGCAAAAGCGCTGTATGGTTAGGGCAGGTGAGGAAGACCTCCCCGCAATACACAAACCGATCTCTTCAGCGGCTGTTCCCCCCCCCCCAAAGACCCACACTTCTAGAGCCGCTACCGGACCCGTGGTTCACACCACGGGTCCTTTTCTTTTCCCAGCCACTTCTCGAGCGTTTTTCCAGCGCCATGCCCGGCCTGCACGCCGCCCTCTTGCGGGGGATGCGACCACCCCTATAACGAGCGAAGCCGCGAGAGGCAGCGGCATCACTCGTCATCGCGTCTGGCAGGGAATCGCGGGCTTTGATTCGGGCAGGGATGGATCGGCCAACGGAGCGGCCGATCGGCGGGAGGCAGGGACGAATCGATCGTGGAGAGGCTCTTGGCGGCCACGGCTGCGCGCCGCGCCCATCCGTAGCCCGCAGCGGGTTTAGCCTCGTGGAACTGCTCGTCGTCGTCGCAATCATCGCCCTGCTGGCCGGATTGCTCCTGCCCGCCGTACAGGCGGCCCGCGAGTCGGCGCGGCGGTCGACCTGTCAGCAGAACCTGCGGCAGCTGGCGATGGCCGTGATCACCTACGAGGCTGGCAGCCGCCGCCTGCCCCCCGCGGCGGTCGTCAGCGAGGCCGTCAATCCGAACAGCTGCACCGGCTGCTGGAACCCGTGGGCCGAGGCGAGGCTCACGGCCTTCACGCCGGGCACGAAGCACGGATCGAGCTGGGTTTTGGCCGTGCTGCCGTTCCTCGAACAGGCCCGGCTCTTCGACCGGTGGAACCGTTTCACCAACGTGCTGGGCAACGCGGCCGTCGCCCAGACCAACATCCCCACCCTCTCCTGCCCCAGCCGCCGCGCCGGCATCCGCCTCGACCGTGACGACCACAGGAATCTGATCGCCACCAGTTGGCGCGGCGGCGGCACCGACTACGGCGGCTGCTACGGCCGCGGCGACGGCTTTCTCAACGATACGAGCGACGATCATCGCTTCTCCGACGTCGACACGCCCGTCGTCGGTTCCTTGGGGAACCGGCAGGGGATCTTCCTGCCCAACGCCCCCCGCCCGCTCTCGGCCGCCAGCGACGGCCTCTCGAGCACGATCCTGCTCGGCGAACTGCAGCGGCTCCGGCCGATCGCGGGGGCGACCTCCGCCGCCAACACCTACAACCGCACGAGCCACGACGGCTGGGCGGTGGGGGGCGTGGCCACGCTCTTCGTCACCGCCACCGATCCCGGCCATTCAAACCCCGGGGGGATGAACAATCTGTTTTTCGAGTCGCCCGGCAGCGAGCACGTCGGCGGCTGTTTCTTCGCGATGGCAGACGGCTCGGTGCGTTGGCTCGGCGAATTCATCGACGCCAAGGACAACAACTCCGTGTTTCCGCTGCTGGGCTCCTGCCGCGACGGCGCCGTCGCCAACCTCGCGAACGCCGGATACTGACCCTATGCAGCGTCCCACCCCGATCGCTGTCCTCGCCGCTCTCGTCGCCGCCGCGATGCTGACGATTCATGGCTGCATGCCCGCACGGCAGCCGCCGCTCGGTCGGGTGCGGGGCACCGTCACCCTCGACGGCGCGGCCCTGGCCGACGCCACCGTGCTGTTCACGCCGCTCGGCACGGGCCGCACCTCGCAGGGGGTCACCGACTCGGCCGGCCGCTACGAGCTTCGCTATCTCCGCGACATTCGCGGCGCCGACATCGACCAGCACACGGTGCGGATCACCACGGCCAGCGAAGAAAACGGCGGCCGCGAACGCCTGCCCCGCCGGTACCACGCCCGGACCGAACTCCAAGCCCGGGTCGTGGCCGGCACGAACGTCCTGGATTTCGCTCTCCTCTCGCAGCGGCCTTGATCCGGCAGCCCCCCCTTTTGGCCGAAAAACTACGAAAAACCGCCCGGCATGCAAGCCGTTGCGGAGCGGCGACCCAGCTTTTTGAAAAGACAATTTGTTGAGATATAGTCCGTTTCTGGCCAGACAGCGCGCGGTTTCCGCAGGCATATCCACCGGGCATGGTTCCCGGTGGAGACGCTGTCCCG
>JBJTSM010000463.1:0-2562 GCA_046076685.1 Planctomycetia bacterium
TCCCTCGCCAACGGCACCGATGCGATCAAGGTGTTTCGGCGATCGAGCGACGAAGGGAAGACCTGGTCGGAGCCGATCGTCATCAGCGACAAAGCGCATGCCTACACGACCGGCCCGTGGGACAAGCTCTATGTGCTCGAAAGCGGCCGCCTGCTCGCGCTTCTGCACTGCAACCTCAAGCCCAACACCACGAAGCAGGGGGGGCCGCTCGGGAGCTACGCCGTCTATTCGGACGACGACGGCAAGACCTGGAACCGCGGGCCCGCGGCAGACGTGATGCACGTGGACGAAAATCCGCATCGCGCACACGAGTGGGGCTTCTGGGAGCCGTCGCTCGTCGAGCATGCCCCCGGCAAGCTCTTGATGCTCGCCCGCACGCCCAACGGCTGGCTCTGGGAGAGCCGCTCCGCCGACAACGGCACGACCTGGTCGATGCCCGTGAAGACGGCCGTGCCCAATCCGGTCGCGCCGCCCGTGCTCACCCGCGTGCCCGGCACCGACACGCTCGTGCTCATCCAGAATCCCGAGGTCGATCTCAAGTCGGGCTGGCACGGCGGCCCGCGGCGGGCGCTCGCGTTTCGCACGAGCACCAACGGCGGCCGCACCTGGTCGGAGCCGACCGATCTTTATCGCGCCACCGAGGATGGACTTTGGATCGACTATCCCGCGGTCCGCTGGATCGACGGCAACCTCCACATGGTGTGGCGACACAGTCGCAACACGTTGACCGATCGAAACATGACCAGCCTCTACCACCACGCCGTGCCCGCGGCCGTCTTCACGGCCGACCGCGGCGCGGCCCGCGAACGACCGCGGGAGGCCGATCTCGTCGTCATCGGCGGCACGCCGGGCGGCATCGCCTGCGCCGTGCGGGCGGCCCGCGAAGGGCTGTCGGTGATCCTCGTGAACTGGCACGACCACCTCGGCGGCATCATGTCGAGCGGCCTCGGCGTCTGGGACACGCAATACGAGGGCAGGCGGTCCCCGATCTACGACGAGATGCGGCAGGCCTTCTTCGACTTCTACCGCCGCACCTACGGCGAAGACTCGCCGCAATATCGAGACGCGCTGCCCGGCAAGACCGGCCACACCAACGGCCGGTTCGAGCCGCATGTCGCGGAGCGGCACTTCACCGACCTGGTCGAGCGGGAAGACATGATCACCGTGCTGCGCGGCCTCGTTCCCGTCGGCGTCGAACGCGAGGGCGCCACCCTGAAGTCCGTCACGATCCGGCCCATGCAAGGTGGTGGTGATACGGTGCTCCGCGGGAAGGTGTTTGCCGACGCCACCTACGAGGGCGATCTCGCGGCGCTGGCGAAGGTGCCCTACCGCGTGGCCCGCGAATCGCGGGAGGAGTTTGGCGAGCCGCATGCGGGCATCATTTTCATGAAGCCCGTCTCGGAGCCGCCGGATGCCGAGTCGGCACGGCTGGCCAAGCTGCGGGCGGCCTTGAACCTGCGGGAGTTCCCCGGCTGGCAGATCATCCTGCCGGAAAGCACGGGCGCAGCCGACCCGGCGGTGCAGGCCTGCAACTACCGCACGCCGCTGGTCACCAATCCGGCCAACCGCGTGCCGATTCCGAAGCCCGCCGACTACGACCCGTATCTTCTCAAGACGCTCGAGGTCTACTCGGGCGTGATGTCGATCCCCAACGGAAAGTACGGCTGGAATCGCCCCCAACTCCTCGGCCTACAGACGCCCTACGTCGAGGCCGACTGGACCGAGCGGCAGCGGATCATGGACGCCCACTGGGACGCGACGCTGGCCTTGCTTCATTTCCTGCAGCACGATCCCACGGTGCCGGAGAAGGTGCGGGAGGCCTGGCTCGAATACGGCCTCGCCAAGGACGAGTTCGTCGACCACGGCCCTCGCCCCTACGAGATGTATGTCCGCGAGGCACGGCGGATCACGGCCCGCGCGATGTTCACGCAGCACGACGCGATGCTCGCCCCCGGCCTCGGCCGCGCTCCCGTCCACGCCGACAGCATCGCCGTGACGGAGTGGTATATGGATGCCCACGGCTGCACGACCGCCCGCGTGCTCGGCTCGATGGACGAGGGGAAGGCGATGCTCCATCAGGAGACGTTTCCGGGGCAGCTGCCCTGGCGGTGCCTGCTGCCGCAGGGCGTCGACAACCTGTTCGTGCCGGTCTGCCTCGGGGCGACCCACGTAGCCTGGGGCACCGTGCGGCTGGAGCCCGTCTTCATGCAGACGGGCGAGGTGGCGGGGCTCGCCGCCGCGCTTGCCGTGAAGGCGGGCAGCCCGCCGGCAGGTCTCGACGCCGACCGGCTCGTGCGCGAACTCTGCCGCCGCAAATGCATGGTGAGCTTCTTCAACGATCTCGACGTGGGCGGCGACGATCCGCGGGTGGCCGCCGCGCAGTATTTCGGCACGCAGGGTTTTTTCGCCGACTACGACGCGCGGCTCGACAAGCCGCTCGCGACGGCAACGCAGGCCGTCTGGGAGCGGGGCCTCGCAGCCCTGCGGTCAGGCACGCTCGATCCGGCCGACCTCGTCAAGCAGGTGCACGAGGCCGAGGCAAAAGACTCGCCACCAACCAGC
>JBJTSM010000464.1:0-4084 GCA_046076685.1 Planctomycetia bacterium
CGATCCGCCGGCCACGGTGTCGTTCGCGCCGGGCGACCTGCTCGTGCTGCTCACCGACGGCTTCTACGAGTGGGCGCGGGCCGACGGCGAGCAGTTCGGCGCGGAGCGGGTCCGCGAACTGATCCGCGCCCATCGGCACGCGGCCGCGGCGGAACTCATCGGCCTCTTGCACCGGGCGGTGGTCGACTTCGCAGCGGGCACGCCGCAGGGGGACGACCTCACGGCCGTCATCGTGAAGCGGCGGTGAAAAAGGTCTCGATTCCCACGACCTCCACACCCGGAGCGAGCGTGGCCTGCACCGTCCCGGTGCCGCGGAATCCTGAGCCACGGGCTTGACGCGAGAATGTACGGGCGTATACACTTTGCGTAGTGCGAGCACGGGCCCCCTACGAAGGGCAGAGTCAAGTCGCGAGACAATGCCATGATCTCCATTCCGCTCGACAAGATGTCGCTCGCCGAGAAGCTCGAGGCCATGGAGGCTCTCTGGGCGGACATCTCGCGGACGGCGGCCGATGTCCCTGTGCCGCAATGGCACCGCGACGTGCTCAAGGCGCGGCTGGAATCACCGGCAACCTGGCTCGACTGGGAGCAGGTCAAGGCGTCGCTACGGGAAATGGCTCGGCAGGAAGGCGACGCCCCAAATGATCATCGAGATTCGTGAGCAGGCACGGGAAGACCTGCAACTCGGATTTCGGTTTTACGAGGAACAGGCAACGGGGCTCGGGCGACACTTTCTGGAGTGTTTGTTCGTCGATATCGAATCGCTCACGAGGTTCGCGGGCATCCACGAAACGGTCGACGGCTTCGAGCGGCTCCTATCGAAGCGGTTTCCATTTGCGATCTACTCCACAGTCGTGGGCGATCGCGTGAGGGTGTCGGCTGTCCTGGACTGCCGCCGCGACCCATTCTGGATCAAACGCCGGCTCCGACAGGCGGACGACGGCTGATTTCGATCGTGCCCGACAACTCCTCCACGTGCCATCGGCTACCGGCCGGGCTTGGGAAACTCGAGCGGCGGCTGGCCCGCCGGCGGCGCGGGTTCCGGCGGCTGCGGATTGCCGAAGAGCGTCTCGAGCCCGCGACTCAGGCTCGGGCCGATCACCGCCTCGGCCGTGTTCTCCACGATCCTGCCGAGCACCCGGTCGATCGATCCCGCGTCGAACTGCGGCCGCTGCACCGTGCCCTTGAGCGGGATCACGAGCGGGGTGCGCAACAGCTGCCCCACCACCGGCGTGGCCCCGGCGAGGTCGCCGCGGAATGCCACCTCCACTGCCATCGCGAGCGTGCCGTCGGCCCCCACGCTGCCCGCCGAGCGGATCACGAGCTGGCCCGAATCCATCACGAGCCCTTCGTGCCAGAGCCGGCGATCGGCCAGCCGCACGCTGACCGGCTCGGGCCGCACCCGTAAGAGCACCGCCTTGTCGCCGAACGCGAACCGGGGATCGATGACCGACTGCAGCTTCACGAGCAGGTTCACGAGCGGCCGCACCTGCTCGCCCGGCGTGGACTCGAGATTCTCGAAGATCAACTGCCCGGACGCCTCGCCGCCGAAGGGATCGGCCAGCGGCAGCCGCGCGCCGGCGAGGTCGAGGCTGACGAGACCCTGCGTGTGGGTCGACTGGCCGATCAAGGGGACGAGCCACGTCACCCAGCGGTCGCACAGCTGCCGCGTGAGCACGACGCGGTCGAGGCAGCGGCCGGGAGGCACGATGAGCTCGCCAGGCAGAGGCAGGAGCCGCAGCCAGGGCGCACCGCGCACGCGGCCACCGGAGGCCGCCAGGTCGAACGGCCCGAGGGCCAGCTGCCCCTCGAAGAGCCGCACCGGCATCTCGCCCGGCGCGAACTGAAAGCCGCCGACCTCGGCGGCCGTCCAGGCCGCCGACGTGTCGAGCGACACGGCCCGCAGCCGCGCCATAAGATCGGTTCGTGGGGCGGCCGCCGCGGCGGGCAACGGCAGCGCGACCCGCGCCAGTTTCTCGGGCGCCGCGCCGCGAGCGGACGAGAGCCAGTCCTCGGGAAGCGGCAGCGGTCCGCCGGCAGCCTCGGCCGCGGCCCCGCCGGAGGCGACGAGCTGGCCGAGCGGCCCCCGCAGCGTGAACGGCCGCGCACCGGCACCCGCCAGCCGCAGCCGTCCTCCGGTCCAGGGCGTCAGCAGGCGTGACACCTGCTCCCAGTCGTAGGCCACGCTGCCGCCGAGTTCGACGAGCCGTCGCGACGAGAGCTCGCCGATGCCGCCGGCGGCGGCGACGGCGACGGTCGACGACTCGAGCTTGAGCTGGTTGACCGTCATCCGGTCGGCCCGCTGCCCCGGCGGGCAGGTGACCTCGAGCACGAGCGTGGCCTTCGGCTCGCTCCAGAGCTGCTCCGTCGCGATCCCGTCGCGCCGCCTCGCCGCAGCCGCCGCAACCGCCTCGGCCGGCGGGCCGGCGAGAGAAAGCTGGCTGCCCGTGGCCTCCACGAGCACGTTCAGGCCGACGGGCGTGTCGAGCACCTCCGCGGTGCCCCAGCCGCGGCCGCCGACAGGCCAGCGGTCGGCGGTCGCCGCCGGCACGAGCCAGCGCTCGAAACGCGACAGGTCGGCCTGCCACTGCAGCTTGCCGCGGAGACGATCCATGATCGTAGCGCCGGAGCCTCCGGCGCCGGAGAGCGACCGGTCGGGCAGCACGGCGAGTCCCCCGGTCCGCAGCGAGAGGGTCGCCGTCAGGAATTCGGCCGACGAGATGTCGAGCTGCCCGGTGGCGGGGTTCCACAGGCCGGCGGCGGTCGCCACGGCCCGCGGCTCGCTGATCTCGCGGCCGGCGGTTTTGACGGAGAGCTTCTCCACCTCACCGCCCGCCCGCGTGATCTGCCAGCTCTCTCCCGCCGCCGCCAGCGACGCCGATGCCTTCACCGCGCCCCCGAGTTCCACGCCGCGAAGCACGGTCGCCGGCACGAGCGACTCCCACCGGGGCTGCCAGCGGGAGAGGTCTCCTGTCAGCGCGCAGTCGGCCGCGATCGCCTGCGCACCGGGCGCCGCCCGCAGCCACGGCCCGTCGCGTCGCCCGCCCCCGGCCAGCAGCGGCCAGAGGTTCACAAACGCCCCGCCGGTGAGCGTCACCTCGAGAGCATCATCGGCCGCGTGCACCCGCGCATGTCCCTGGTCGATCAGGAGAGTGCCGCCGACCAGGCCGCCGGAGCCCTCGGCCTCGAGCGCACACTCGGCATCCCGCCACGGCGGCCGACCGGGCCTGGCGAGTTCGAAATCCGACAGGCTCGCCGCCAGCCGGGCATGCGACGCCATGGTGGCGGGCACGCGTTCGAGATCGAGCCGGCCACGGGCGGTGCCGGCCAGCCTCACCCCGTCGAGCGCGAGCACCTCGCCGGCCTCGGCGGCGAGCCGGTCGAGGTCGACCGTCCACTGCACGGTCGACGATTCGGCGGTGCCCGCGGCGGACACCTCCACTGCCGGCGACGAGATCCGCGCCTCCTCGATCCGCAGCCGGTCGCCGCGGACCGCGCCGCGCCGGCCGCGCAACCACGCGGTGAAGGGCTCGTTCCAGCGGAGCGGCCGCTCTTCCTGCCGCCGCTCCTGTCCGCCAGCGATCACGCTCTGCACCGCGGCGAGGTCCCGGGCGCTCGCGCGGACTTCGAGCACACGTTCGTTGCCGTCGGCCCGGGCGACGGCCGAGAGCTGCAATTGTCCGCCGGTCACCCGCACGTCGGGCCGCACGGTCAGGCCGCCGGGCATGGCCCGCGCGGCGGCGGCGAGGTCGACATCCGCGGCGACGGCGAAATTCTCCGCCACGAGCGCCTCGGCCCAGTCCCACGTACCCCCGGCCGGCAGACGGATCCGCCCCGAGGCCTCGGCCTTAAAGAGCGGCGAGACCATCTTCAGCGAGCGCACGGTGACACGGCCGCCATCGATCGACAGATCGATCGGCACTTCGCCGCGGTCGAGTGTGACGAGTTCGCCGAGCGTGTCTGCTTGGCAGACGGCCAGCTGCGTGCCCGACACCACGCCGGCCACGCGGATGCCGTCGGCCATGTTCCGCCGGGCGGCCGGCCGCGGCGAATCGTCGTCGTCCACCCGGACAGGCGGGGTCGG
>JBJTSM010000465.1:0-2892 GCA_046076685.1 Planctomycetia bacterium
TGGCCGTCGTCGTCGACGAACTCGTCGTTCCCGCTCAGGGCGAGATAGCTCGTCATCCCATACTCCCAGGGATTGAGGCCCTGGTTGGCCTGCGCGTCGGATGGGCAGATGTAGGACGGCAACACCATGCGGCTGACCTTCCAGAACGTCGCATAGGCCTCGTTGAGCGTGTCGGGCTGTGACCAGAGCGACACGATCTCGCTGGCCTCCATGTAGGGCTGCGTTCGCAGGAGCCAACTGCCGACCTGGGCGGGCTGTAATGGGAAATCGACCGGGGCACGTTCCGCCACGCCCACCAGATGCGCGGGCAGGACTGAAAAACTCGAGGGCCCCATATGCTGCCGCGTGGCCTGCCTCGCCAGCGGGAATTCGCCCCGGGCGTCGTGGAAGGCGTGGAGCGCGAGGCCCAATTGTCTGAGCCGGTCGCCGCACTGTGCCTGTCGGGCTGATTCCCGGGAAGCCTGCACCGCCGGCAGCAGCAACCCGACGAGCACCCCTATGATGGCGATAACGACAAGCACCTCGACCAGCGTGATGCCTCTCTCGCGTGTGTTGTCCATGTCATCTGGTCATCCGTCATCCTTGCCCCGGTGATACTATAGCAGCCCTTTCGAGGGGTGGTCAACGTGCCCGAGATGCGGGCGCAGCAGAGGCTGAACTCTCCCACCATGCACGAAATATTCGAACATACGGCCGACCTCGGGCTGCGGGTGACCGCCCCGACACTCGCCCAACTCATGGCCGACGCGGCCGGCGGACTTTTCCAGATCATTACCGGCGACCTCGCCCAGATCCGCCCCCGGCCCGACCATGCCGAGCGATTGCACGTCGCCGGCACCGATCCCACCTGGCTGCTCTTCGACTGGATCAGTGAACTGCACGCCGCCTTCGAACTTCGTCGGATGCTCTTCTGCCGGTTCGACGTCACGATCGACGCCACTGGGCTGCACGCGACCGCCCACGGCGAGCCCTACGATCCATCCCGCCACGTGCTGGCCCACGAGATCAAGGCGATCACCCAGCACGAACTGTCGGTCATTGAAACGGCTCACGGCTGGGAGGCCACGCTGATCTTCGACGTGTAGCCGGAGCCGTCGCCCACACGGCCGTATGATTGGCGACATTCCTGAATCGAACACCCGGAACCGACCAGAGGCAGCCCGATGACCGACATCACGCCCGACAGGACGGCCGAAACCACGCCCGACACGACGGCCGACCGCAGCTTCGCCGGTCCGCTCGAACGCGTCGACGACTGCACCTGGAGGATTCCAAAGTCTTACCGGCCCGGCATGCTCGTCGACGGCCTCATCTTCGCCGACGAGCGGCTGATCCCGCAGCTCCGCAGCGACCGGGCCCCGGAGCAGGTGGCCAACGTCGCCTTCCTGCCGGGCATCCAGTCCGCCAGCCTCGCCATGCCCGACATCCACTGGGGCTACGGCTTCTGCATCGGCGGCGTCTGCGCCACCGATCCGGCGGAGGGCGGCGTCGTGTCGCCCGGCGGCGTGGGGTACGACATCAACTGCGGTGTCCGCCTCGTGCGGACGAACCTCACCCTCGCCGACATTCAGCCCGTTCTCGTTCCCCTGATCAACCAACTGATGCGGGACGTGCCCGTCGGGGTGGGGCAGGGGGGCCGCCATGTCTTTTCACCCGCGGAGCTCCGCACGCTGATGCAGGAGGGTGTGCCCTTCCTCGAGGCCCGCGGGCTTGCCACCGCCGACGACGTGGCGCTGACCGAGGCCGAGGGCCGCATTCCCGACGCCCGGCCGGAATCGGTGAGCGACCGGGCACTGGCCCGTGGCGGCGACCAGTGCGGCACGGTCGGTGCGGGCAACCACTTCATCGAGGTACAGGTGGTCGACCGCGTGGAAGACGCCGCGGCGGCCGGCGTGTTCGGTCTCCACGCCGGCCAGATCTGCGTGCTCATCCACTCGGGCTCGCGCGGCCTGGGCTACCAGGTCTGTGACGACTCGCTGCGGGCCCTCCGCGACGCCCCGGCGAAATACGGCGTGAGCCTGCCCGACCGGCAGTTGGTCTGCGCGCCGGTCGAGAGCCCCGAGGGGCGGCACTATCTCGGCGCCATGCGGGCCGCCGCCAACTACGCCTTCTGCAACCGGCAGCTGCTCATGTGG
Organism: Planctomycetia bacterium; assembly: GCA_046076685.1. GTDB lineage: Bacteria > Planctomycetota > Planctomycetia > Pirellulales > UBA1268 > CAMCQY01. The sequence continues at coordinate 2,136 of JBJTSM010000465.1, forward strand.
CAGGTTCGTGAGGTGTTCGCCCGCGTGCTCCAAAAACCGTGGGAATCGCTCGGCATGGAACTCCTCTACGACGTCGCCCACAACATGGCGAAGATCGAGCGGCACCGGGTGGGCGACGCGAGCAAGGAGGTCTGCGTGCACCGGAAGGGGGCGACGCGGGCGTTCCCTGCCGGCCATCACGACATTCCGGAACGCTACCGCGCCACGGGCCAGCCCGTGATCATCCCGGGCGACATGGGCCGGGCGAGCTGGGTGCTCCGTGGCGGGCCCCGCTCGATGGAACGCTCCTTCGGCACCACCTGCCACGGCGCCGGCCGCTGCCTGAGCCGCACCGCCGCCACGAAGGCCGCCCGGGGCCGGAACATCCAAAACGAACTCTTGCGCGGCGGTGTGGTCGCCCGCAGCCGCAGCCGCGAGGGGCTCGCCGAGGAGCAGCCGCTCGCCTACAAGGACGTCGACGTCGTGGTCGACATCGTCCACCGCGCCGGGCTCTCGCTCAAGGTCGCACGGCTCCGGCCGCTGGGCGTGATCAAGGGCTGAGTGCAGGGCACTACCGGGAGGATCCTCGTTGACAATCAAGCCGAGGTACCAGGCATCTTGCCATCCAAGTTGCCATCTAAGCCCGAAGCGCAAGCTAGGGACCGTGCGTTATCCATCGCGCATTCCCTCGCTTGCGCTTCGGGCTTGGATGTGACATGGGGAAGGCCCGGGCCGATTACAGCCCCGCCGCCACCGGGCCGGCCTGCCACCTGGTCGC
>JBJTSM010000466.1:0-3419 GCA_046076685.1 Planctomycetia bacterium
GCATGGGGCGTGAGGATCCGCGGCCCCGCATGGCCGGCGAGTTGGCCGTCGATGTGGGCGATCGCCCAGAGAGCGTCCGCGTCGAAGACCGCCGGCTGCGGAAGATGCCGCCAGAGGTGGGCAACGAGCTGGATCACCGCGTCGGAACGGCCGAGGCCGGGACCGACGGCCACGGCATCGGCCGCGCCCACGCGGGCCTGGATCCTCTCGACCGCCTCCTCGACCGCGTCGGTGGCGAACGTGCCGTCGGTCCGCCCCGGCAGGCCCCGGGTCATCACGCAGGGGTCGAAGCTCGCCGCGATCGCCACGATCTGCTCAGGCACGAGGGCCTCGACCAGCCCGGCACCGCTCCGCAGCGCGGCCGAGGCCGCCAATGCCGGCGCCCCGGCCATGCCGGCAGCCCCCCCCACCACGACGACACGGCCGTAATCACGCTTGCTCGTGTCTCGCCGGCGGCGTGGCAGGGTCGGCAGGTCGGCGGGTGGCATCGCTGTGCGTTCCTGTTTTTTTGGGTCGCGGAGCCGCCAGGGGTCGCAAAAACCGGTGAAGGGATCGCGGGGGGCGAATTCCGGGGTGCCGGCCCGTTACCTTGACTGAACCGATCTCAAGGGGCTACCTTCGCCCTCGGTTCACAGGATAGCAGTTTGGATCCCAAGGAGATGGGTGCCCCCTCATGAGTGCCGCAGACAACCCGGGTGATCTGTTCAACGTGAAAAAGGTCCGCCGCCTGATCGAGCTCATGAAGGAGCACGATCTGTCGGAACTCGACCTGAAGCAGGCGGATCATCGCGTGCGGATCAAGCGAGGTGGCGAAGTGATCACCACCATGGCGGCGCCCGTCGCCACGCGGGCCACATCCGCGGCGTCGGCGGCCGCCGAGGCCCCCGCCCGGGAATCGGCGGCGGATGCCCGGATGCTCGTGATCAAGAGCCCGATGGTGGGAACCTTCTACAAGGCGTCGGGCCCCGATGCCGCCCCGTTCGTGAAGGTGGGCGACCGCATCGGCCCCGAAAAGACGGTTTGTATCGTCGAGGCCATGAAGGTCTTCAACGAGATTCCCGCCGGCGTCTCCGGTCAGGTCGTGGCGATCCTCGTCGAAAACGGAGCGCCGGTCGAGTTCGGCCAGCCGCTCATCAAGGTCGATCCGGAGGCGTAGGCCGTCCCGGAATGTGGTGATCGCCGGGCTCCATCGACGCCCCGCGGTCGATTCCTTGCGTCGCTGGCCCGGTCTTCTGGCGGGAGCCCTATGTTCAAACGAATTCTGATAGCCAATCGGGGCGAGATCGCGCTCCGCGTGATCCGTGCCTGCCGCGAACTGGGCGTCGAGACGGTCGCCATCTTCAGCGAGGCCGACCGTGGGGCGCCCTACCTGGAACTGGCCGACGAGGCGATCTGCGTGGGGCCGGCTCGGGCGGCCGACAGCTACCTGCGGATCGACCGGGTGATCAGCGCCGCCGAGATCGGTAACGTGCAGGCGATCCATCCGGGCTACGGCTTCCTCTCGGAGAATTCCCACTTCGCGGAGGTCTGCCGCTCCTGCGACATCGGCTTCATCGGGCCGACGCCGGAGGCCATGGAGCGGGTGGGCGACAAGAACTCCGCACGGGCGCTGGCCCGCGAGGCCGGCGTGCCGACCGTGCCCGGCAGCGACGGCCTCGTGACGAGCGAACAGGAAGCCGTGCGGGTTGCCAAAGAAGTGGGCTACCCCGTGCTCCTCAAGGCGACCGCCGGCGGCGGCGGCAAGGGAATGCGGGTGGCGGCCAACGAACTGGCGCTCGCCAGTGCCTGGCAGCAGGCTTCGGCCGAGGCCCAGGCGGCCTTCGGCAATCCCGGCATCTACATCGAGCGGTATGTCGAGCGGCCCCGGCACGTGGAAATCCAGATCCTGGGCGACCAGCACGGCACCATGCTCCACCTCTGGGAGCGTGACTGCTCCACGCAGCGGCGGCACCAGAAACTGATCGAAGAGAGCCCCTCGCCGCGGCTCCCCGCGGAAACCCGCAAGAAGATGTGCGAGGCGGCGGTCCGCCTGGCGAAGGCCGCCGGCTACTACTCGGCGGGCACGGTGGAGTTCATCGTCGACCAGCAGGACAACTTCTACTTCATCGAGGTCAACGCCCGCATCCAGGTGGAACACCCGGTGAGCGAAATGGTGACGGGCATCGACCTCGTCAAGGCGCAGATCCGCGTGGCGGCCGGTGAGAAACTCGGCATCGCGCAGAAGGACATCGTGCCGCGCGGCCATGCGATCGAGTGCCGGATCAACGCCGAGGATCCCGCGCACAACTTCCGCCCCTGCCCGGGACGGATCGAGCGGATCATCGCCCCCGGCGGCTTCGGCGTGCGATTCGATTCCCACGCCACCGCCGGCTACGCCGTGCCTCCCCACTACGATTCGCTGGTCGGCAAACTGATCGTGCACCAGCCGACGCGGCAGGAGGCGATCAAGACGATGATCCGGGCCCTGAAGGAATTGCGGGTGGAGGGCATCAAGACCACGGTGCCGTTGCACCTGGAGGTGCTGGCCAACACCGCGTTCCACGAGGCCCAGATCGACACGACGTTCGTGGAGCGGATGCTGGCCGGATGAGGCCGCATCCGCCGGACCAGTTGCCGGCAGGAGAAAAATCGATGAGTGAATCGTTGTCGCGTCCTCCGAAGGGGGATCACCAGTTTCGTCGCGTGGCCATCCTGTTCGCCGGCGGTCCGGCGCCGGGCGCCAACGCGGTGATCTCGACGGCCGCCACGTCCTTCATGCGGAACGGCACCGAGGTGATCGGCATGAAGCACGGCTACTCGTCGCTCGCCGACTATTCCGCCGACAAGCCGCTCGTGCAGGGCCGCGACTACGTGATCGTGACCCCCGACTTCCTCAAGCGCACCCGCTCCGGCCAGGGCATCATGCTGGGCACGGCGCGGACGAATCCGGGCAAGCACGTGTCGGCTCCCGCCCATTTCGACGACGCCCAGCGGGTGCAGCCGCTGAAGAACGTCTACGAGGGGCTCCTGTCGCTCGGGGTCGAGGCCTTGATCTCGATCGGCGGCGACGACACGCTCAAGACGGCCAACAAATTCAAGCTCTACCAGGATCGGCTGCCCCCGGGCAGCAGGCGGATCCCCGTGGTGCACCTGCCCAAGACGATCGACAACGACTACATGGGGATCGATTTCACGTTCGGCTACTTCACCGCCGTGGACACGCTCGGGGGCGAGATCCGCAACCTCCTCTACGACGCGGCCGCGGGCCGCTGCTACTACCTCCGCGAGACGATGGGCCGCAGTGCCGGCTGGCTCTCCTACGGCGCCGCCATCTCCGGCGAGGCGAGCCTCGTCATCAGCGTCGAGGACATCCACGGCAAGTACCGCGGCGAGGAGACGGTGACCGACGCCTCCGGCCAGACGAAGATCAAGCCGGTGAT
>JBJTSM010000467.1:0-2267 GCA_046076685.1 Planctomycetia bacterium
GGCACCGCCTGCACCTCGCGTTCGAACACGGCTCCCAGCATCGTTCCTCTCCGCTTCCTGCTGCTCGAGCGTGGCACCATCCAGCCCGACCCGATACATTACCAGACGTCGCCGGAATCCCGCATCGTTGCGATTCCTGCAGCGTCCCCCTCCGCTGGAGATTCGCAGTATGGTCGCCTCGATGATCACCCCGGGCTGTGGCGGTTCGATGCATCCGTCGGGAATCCCCTCCCGTTCCTCCGTTTGCGGGGGCCTCGTTCTTGTGGCCGCCCTGCTCGTCGGCGCGGTTGCTTCGACACCCGCCCGTGCCCAGGTCACCGCGCAGACGCTCGTCGGGAAGGCGGTCTCCGACGACGCGCAATACGGCGACATCAACAGCGCCATCGGCCGATTTCGGGAGCGGGACATCAACGGCTGCCGGGCGGCCCTCGAGCGGGCCAGGTCGAACAACCCCAAGCTCCCGCCTCCGGGCGTGATGATGTCGGTGCTCTGGCTGAGCGTGAACCAGCTGGGGCCCGCCCGGGGCGAACTCGAGGACACGGCGGTGAAGTTTCCGGGCGATCCGGAACCCTACCTCGTGCTCGGCGACCTCGCCTTCCAGGAACGCCGCATCACGGAGGCCGACGTGCTCTTCGTCAAGGCGACGGAACTCACCGCGGCCTTCACCGAAAATTCCAAACGCAAGCGTGACTTCGAGATTCGCTGCCACGCCGGCAGCGGTGCCGTGGCGGAGGCGCGGAAGCAGTGGGCGGCGGCGCAGAAGCATCTGAGCGGTTGGCTCGAACTCGATCCCGACAACGCCAGCGGCCACCAACGGCTGGGGATCGTGCTGTTCCAGCTCGGCAAGCCGAAGGAGGCGCTCGAGCAGTTTCGGGAGGCGAGAAAGCTCGACGACAAGGCGGTGCACCCGGAGCTGGCGATGGCCCGGCTCTACGACGATGCGAAACAGCGGGATACGGCCCGTCAGCTGATCGAGCAGGCGGTGAAGGCGTCGCCGCAGGATGCCGCGGTGTTGTTGGCGTCGTCGCAGTGGTACCTGGGTCAGAACGACCTCGCCAGCGCCACCAGGCTCGCCGACGAGGCCCTGCGGCTCGATTCCAAGAGCCTCGAGGGCAAGGTCGTCCGCGGCGCGATCGCACGGGTCGCCCGCGATTACGACACGGCGCAGCGGTTTTTCAACGACGCGCATGTGCAGTCGCCGGGCAACTTCCCGGCGAGCAATTCGCTGGCGCTCGTGCTGGTGGAGGCCGACGACAAGGAGTCGCAGCAGCGGGCCCTGGAGATGGCTCAGGCGAACACCGCCATGCACCGCGAGGGATCGCCCCATCAGATCAACGCGCTGACGACCGTGGCCTGGGTCTATTACAAGCTGGGCCGCCGGGAAGACGCGGAGAAGATCCTCGCCGAGATCACACAGAACAACCAGCTCACGACCGACGGCGCCTATTACGTCGCCAAGCTGCTCGCCGACCGGGGGGAAAAGGACCGGGCCCGGAAGATTCTCGAGGAAGTGCTGGCCAACGACGCGATGTTCGCCACGCGGGCCGACGCCGCCGACCTGCTGGCCACGCTGAAGAAGGGCGGCGGCTGACGTCCTCCACCACCTGCCGGCGGCTACGGCTCCCCGATCGGCGTGGGAACCGGCGCCGCCAAGGGCTGCCGCGGCATGGAGCGGATGATGATGCCGCCCGGCCGGGTCGGCAGGCCCTGCGGCCCCATCCGCACGGAGTTGCCCGGGCCGCCCTGCAGCGCCCGACGCCTGGCCCGCAGCCGGTCGCTGCGGAGCGGGATCCCCGGATAGGCCTCTACGGGCACCTCGAGACTCGGCAGGCCGATGCGGCTGCCGTCGCCGAAGTAGGTGAACATTTCGATGCCGCGGGCCGGAGCGGGGCACACCGCGACGAGGCCGGTCAGCACCAACGCCGAGAGCAGGAGCGGCCGCGACGGGGATCGCGGCCACGTGGGGGAGGCGAAAGGCATGGAGGGTATCCGGGGGGCGCGGCCGAGCTGGGCGGCCTCGTCGGAATGCATCGGTATCACTGACCACCGGGCGACGGGAATTTCTCCGGTCTCCGGGCGACCGTTACGACCGGCGTTTTTGGCCGGGCGTTGCAGGAACTTTCCGACGACCAATAGGCTGAGCCACATGCCTGTCGTCGCCGTGTCTGTTCTGCCCGCGGCAGCCTGTGCCGCCGCCCTCCTCGCTGCGGCCGTGGCCGCGTGGGGCGCGTGGCTCGTTCGCGGTTCGACCGCCGTGCCGGCCGCGC
>JBJTSM010000468.1:0-4495 GCA_046076685.1 Planctomycetia bacterium
AACGATTCGTATTTCCGCTGCGGCAGGAGACCCTTTTCCTCGACCTGCTTCCAAAACTCGGCCGCCGACACGTTTGCGATCCGCTCGGGCCAGGCCTGCGGGCCGGCGGACGGTTCGGCGCGGGCCGGGAGCGGGGCGAAGAGCAGGAGGGAGAGTAGCGCGAGGGACAGGCGGGAGGCGCGGCGTCGCGAGGGAAGCGACGCCGTTTCCCCCGGCTTGCGCCGGGGGCTTTTATGGGAAGGGAGGAGGTGGTGGAGAGGGGGAGCCATATCCCCCGGCTTGCGCCGGGGGCTTTTATGGGAGGCGGGGCTCATGGGGCTGCCTCCGGGTCGCGGAGCCAGGCGAGGATGTCGGCCACGTCCTGCGGCTTGAGCGCCTTGCCGAGCGACTCGGGCATCAGCGACACCGGGCTCGCCACGAGCGATTCGATCTCCTTACGGAGCACCGTCTGCGTCTTTCCCTCCTGCTGCTTGAGCGTCACGCTCGACGCCGTGTCGGCCGCGAGCAACCCGGTGAACACCTGCCCGCCGGTCGTGAGGAGCGTGTAGGTCGTGTAGCCGCCGGTGATCTGGGCGTTGGGCGCGAGGATCGAGACGAGCAGCGTCTCCTCCGGCTGCTTCGCCTCGCCGGCAAGCGCCGGCCCCACCGCGACGCCCACGCCGTGGGCCTGATGGCAGGCGCCGCAGTGCTGCTTGAAGAGGGCGGCACCGTGGGCCCGGTCGCGCGGGTTCGAGAGCGCCCGCGAGTAGTCGGCGATCTGACCGTCGAGGTTTGCGAGCAGTTTCGCAAACTGGGCGTGGGCACGCCTGGCGAGCTCCTTGTCGGCATGCTGCTCGAGCGCGGCCCGATGCAGCGCCGAGCAGGCCGAGGCGGGAAGCGTGCCGGCCTCGAGCGCGTCCACCACCGCCGGCAGCCGGTCGGCCCGGGCGAAGCAGGCCTCGAGGATCGCCTCCCGCACCTGCGGCGTGGCCGACTCGAAGCTCGAAATGAGGTTCTTCGTGACGGCCGGATCGTTCTCCGCCGCGAGTTCCCTCACGGCCGACAGCCGCTTTTCGGGATCGGCCTCGGGGTCGCCCACGCTCGTGGCGAGCGCCGCGATCCGCCGTGACCGCTCCTCGGGCGATTCGATCTTCAAGAGCCGCACGAGATCCCGCGCCGCCGTGGCGACCTCGGCGTCGGCGTCGTTCTCGGCCGCGTGCACCGCCGCGACCGCGGCCGGCTCGAGGCTGACTTCCGTCGGCGCATTGAAGGCCTTCCGCAGGCCCTGCCAGGCGGCCTGCCGCAGGCCCGTGTCTTTGGCGGCCGCGATCGCCGTGATCGCCGCCGAGAATTCGGCCGGCTGCCGCCCCGCCGCCACGGCCGTCGCCAGCGGACCGACGAGCGGGCCCGCCTTGCCGATCGCTTTCGGATCGGCGAGCAGGAGGCCGAGCATCTTTCCGGCCCGGCCGGCGAGCGACGACATCACCGCCGCATCCATCCAGGGCACGTCGCCCGAGCGGCGGGCGATCGCGGCGAGCGCGTCGATCGAGCGCGGGTCGTCGGCCGCGCCGAGGGCCACCGCCACCCGCCGTGCCACATCGGGGTCGGCGGCGGGCTCGGCACCGGTGGCGAGCGCGAGCACCGCGTCGCAGAGGCCGCGGTCGTTCTTCAGGAGCGGCTCGGCCACGGCCACCGCATGGATCCGCACCGCGGCGTCGGGGTGGGCAAGCGCCGTGCGGATGGCGGCCGGGTCGCTCGTGCCAAGCGCGGCCAGCGTGTGGAGGGCGTTCACGACCGCGGGCCGCGAGGCCGACGCCGTGACGAGCTTCGCGATCGCGGGAGCGGCCGCCGTCGCATGCTTGTCCACGAGCAGCCGCCGGGCCGTCTGCCGCCGCCAGAAGCGTTCGCTTGCCAGTTCCTTCACGAGCGCGTCGGTCGAGAGGCCGCTCATGTCGGCCGAGGCCACGGCGAGCGGCTGCTCCGGCACGATCTTCCAGATCCGGCCCCGGTCTTTGCCGTGGTCAAGCTCATACTGCTGCTGGAGATACCGCGGGATCGCGGAATAGTCTTCGATGATCTCCCGGTAGAAATCGACGACGGCCAATCCGCCGTCGGGCGCGTGGGCCAGCGCCATCGCGTGAAACCAGATGTCGGTGGAGGTGAAGAACTCGCCCTCGGCCTCCTCGGGGAGCCGCGCGAGCGTCATCCGGCCGTTGTCGCGGCCGATCACGCCGCGGGTGATCAGGTTTTGCGAGGGCTCGCAGGCGAAGAGCTGGCCGGCGAGGCCGGGCAGCGCCGTGTCGTCATAGAACAGCAGCCCGCAGCACGACGTGTAGTAGCCGCTCGCGGCCGATTCGGCGATGCCGTAGCGATCCTTGTAGAACTTCGCGAACTCGGGGTTCTCCTCCCGCTTCGTCCGCCAGGGATGCGGCTTGCTCGTGGGGTAGGCCCGGTTGCCGCCGAGGCCGTATTCCACGCCGCTGATCGCGTAGTCGGGATTGCGGGCGAGCGCCCCCCACGGAATCGGTGCCGTGAGGATGCCGGCCACGGTCGTGTTGATCACGATCTTCTCGCCGCGGTCGGTGAGCGTGATGCCGAAGGTGTGCGTGCGGCCCCCGAGCGGCTCGATCGCGGTGCCGTCTGCCTTGAAGCGGAAGTCGGCGGCCGGCAGATCCACGGGCTCCTTCAGGTGCGGCCCGGTGATCCGGCCGCCGCCCGCGCCCGCGCCGGCGTAGATCCAGTCGTCGTGGCCCCACTGCGGCTGGTTGATGCTCCGCTCGAAGATGCCCACGGCGAAGCCCTCGTAGAGCACCTCGCGGACCTCGGCCATGCCGTCGCCGTCGCGGTCGGCGAGAAAAAGGATCTGCGGGGCGGCCGTGGCGATGATGCCGTCGCGGGCGGCGCAGATCCCATAGCAGGCGGGCAGGTGGTCGGCGAACACCGTCGCCTTGTCCATCACGCCGTCGCCGTCGGTGTCGGCGAGGAGCTTGATCGTGCCGTAGGTCGCGGCGTCGGCTTTGGCCTTGGCCTCGGGCGGGGCATTGATCCGCCGCACTTCCGTGTCGAGCTTCCCGGTCTTGTTGAGCTCTTCGATGTCGAACTGGCCCTCCAGGTTGTAGCCGTGCAATTCCGACACGAAGAGCCGCCCCCTGGCATCCCAGCAGACGCCCGACGGCTCGTGGATCAGCGGCTCGGACGCGACGAGCTGCACCTTGAACCCCGCGGGCACGCGGAAGGTGGCGTGCGACGCCTGCGGCGAGAGTGGCTTGGGCGCATCGGCGGGCTTGGGGATCTCGGCGAGCGCCGCCTGCGACAGGCCCGCCGCCACGGCGACGACCACGAACAAGCCCTTCAGGGGCTGCCAGCCTCTCGGGGCTGCCGACATGTCGAGCGTCATGTTGTCTCCTCGCAGGGGTGGGACGGTGGCGACGCGCGGGGCGTCTGACCCGTGTTTTATAGCACCAACGGGGTTTCCGGCTAGCCTGACTGCTTGACAAGTTGTCCCGTCACATGCCGCGTTGCACGATCGTGCGGAGCCCTTCCACCACCCGGAGGAAACGCGTGCGGGCCCGTTCGATGGCCTGGGTCTGCTGCCGGTCACGAAGCCGCTTGGTCTGCACGTCTCGCGGCGACATCTTGATGCGGCCCGACGCGATGTCGAGATCTTCGCGGGCGATCTGCTGGGTCCGCTGGCCGGCCTTGATCGAGAAGGCCTGGAACTGCGACTCCATCAGCTGCAGGGCCTGCAGGTGCCTGCCGAGCCGGAACTCGCAGTCGCGGACCTGGATGATCGTGGCGATCCCGGGCACGAGCCCCGTGCGCTGGGCGGCCTCGATGAGCTGGCTGAACCCGCCGACGTCGAGCACCCGGTCGCGTTCCGCGAGGTCGAGGGCCTTCGGCTGCACGCGATGGACGAGCTGCCGCGCGATCGCGGCCTCGAGGCGATCGACCGCCAGCGGCTTCATGAGGGCGTCGCTCGGCCAAGACCGAAAATGGAGCCGCCCATCCGCGATCGCCGGCGACGCCGTGCGGATCAGGTAGTTGGTCTTGCCACCGACGAGAAAATAGACGGCGTCGTCCTCGACGGGCTGGTCGGGCGACACCAGCTCCACTCTGTAGTGCGCCCGCAGAAGGTCGAGCTGCTCGTCGACCCCGGCGGCGGCGTCGAACGCCGCGACGACTGCGGTTGAGGGAGGATCGATGCGGCCCATATGAACGCGCCCCGGGACCGATGAGAACTACAGCGGTGAAGGATAATTTACGGCCCGTGGCCGGCAAAGGCGGCTCGCTCGGCACGGGTTCACGCGGGTGTCCGGGGAGAAGGCCGCCGCCTTTCGCGGCCGCGGCAGCGATCCCCGGACGGGCTGGGAATTTCCCGGGTGTCACCGCTATGGTTCGCCAGCGGGTCAGGTAGCGTGGCGCCCGTGTCGGAGTGCCTCCTCATGCCGACTCCCGCCTTCGTCGTGCGTGGCCTCACCCGCATCTACCGGATGGGCGAGGTGGAGGTGGCGGCGCT
>JBJTSM010000469.1:0-4645 GCA_046076685.1 Planctomycetia bacterium
TCGACGGAGGCAGCCGCCAGCGGAATGTCGCAGCAGTCGCCTTGAAGAAAACGTAGATTCGCCGACGGATACCGTGTGCGCGCATGGTCGACTGCAGCCGCCGAGAGGTCGACGCCGGTGACATGGGATGCCACCGAAGCAAGTAAACGCGACCCGTACCCTTCGCCGGATGCGATGTCCAGGACATCCTTGCCCGTCGTGAACGCTGCCGCGAGTGCATAGCGGTGGAGATGCTCGATGGCTATGTTGCCATCGATGCCAGGCATGTATCGTTCACCAGTCCAAGTCAGGGGTGCGTTCGGGGTCAAGGTGCTGTCGATGCTCCACGAAGAGGAGATTCGGTCGGCGCGTCGGCCGAAGGGACGGCGGCGGAGTCGTGGCGGTGGACGTGTCGTGGGATCATGCTGGCTACTCCACCACGATCGGCGCGCGGTCGGCCTGGGCGGCGAGCGTGTCGTGGTTTTCGAGCAGGTGGTCGATCGCCCGCACGAATGCCGGCACGTGTTCATGGCTCAGCGCGGTCGTCGCCAGGTCGGCGATCTTCAGCCGGCGGATCATCCGGTCGCGGAATTCGGCGTCGTCGATCATCCGCACGCAGAGATCGAGGAAATCCGCCTCGTTCGTGGCGACCAGTTCGTCGAGGCCCACCTTGCGCAGGAGATACGCCGTCGAGAGGTTGTAGAAGCGGTTGCCAGCCAGCGTGACGATCGGCTTGCGGAGCGTGATCAGATCGACGGCCGTGTTGTAGCCGCCGAACGGATGGGCGTCGATCGCGAAGTGGGCCGCCTCGAGGGCCGGCATGTACTGCTCGAAGACCAGGTCGGGCATCACCCTCACCCGTTCCGTGCCGAGAATCCCCTCGATCGCCTGCTTGAGCGGGATGTAGCCGTTGCCCAGGATCGCGCCGCCCGGAAAAAACCGGAATTCGACGGGCGTCTTCACCCGGTCCGCCACGGCCTTCAGCCGGCGCAGGTGATCGCTGTTGATCTTTTGGCCGCTCCAGGTGCAGTCGATGATCACCGGCGACGCGGGCAACTGCGGATAGTGGAGTTGGTAGTCGAGCGGCACCGGAGCCTGGGCGCAGCCGGGAATGAGCACAAGCCGCTCGGAATAATGCTCCCGGGCCCGATCGGCCGCCTCGGTCTCCCGGCCCCCGATCCAGTAATCGACCTTCGAACCGAACGTGCTCACCGGGTGGCCGTAGTTGGTCACCATCATGGGGGCGATCCGCATGTTGGCCAGGATGATGCTCTCGATGCTCATGCCGATGTCGGGGAAGTAGGCCATCGCAAAGTCGTTGGGATCGATCGCCGAGAGGTCGTCGGCATCCTTTCCGGCGTCGTAGCGCCGAACCTCCTTGAAGAGGCTCGTGTCGAGGTCGTTGCGGTCGTGCCCGAGGTGCACGAGCACGAGTTCGTGATCCTTCGCGAGCGCCTCGATGAACGGCTGCTGGGAGCGGTAGACACTCTGCCGCTTGAACCACATGCTGGTGAGGATGCCGATCTTCCGCTTTTTGGGAGTGTTTCTGATCGTGCGGCCGCACAGCGGAGTGGCCTGGAAGAGCCGGTTGATCCGCTGTTTCACCAGGTAATCGCGCTCGTGGTCGATGTAGGTGGCGCCGAAGTAGGCGTGATGGGTGAAGGCGTTGATGCCGACGATCCGGTCGTCCTCGTAGGAAATGTGCTGGCGGAGGTTTTCGAGCGTGACCGGGTCGGCGCAGCCGTTGCGGTAGCCTTCGGCGAAGCAGTAGTACCACTGCGTCGCCAAGGTGGGGCTCGTGCCGAAGAGCAGCCGGCGGTCGACCTTCACCTTGTTGTGGGCGGAGTAGAGGGCCAGCAGCTTCGTGAAATTCCGCTGCTGTCCCAGGAGAATCCGCACGAACGGGTCGGTCGTGCCGAAGTCGCTGATCGCCAACATGTTGGCGATCACACCGTTGGAATCGATGAAACGCGATGCGTAGGTGTCGGAGAGGACGAAATCATCCTGCGACAGGAAGTAGAGAAACTGCTTCACGAAGCTGTTGAGCGCATGCTTCGTGGGGACATCCATCGCGTAGTAGGTGACGCTGCGGAAGTGATCGATGACCGCGAGGAACTGGCGGCTCATCGCGTCGAAATCGCGGTCGCGGTAGGCCTTGTGGAGTGCTTCTCCCGAAAACGCGAGCAGCGGATTGGTCGGCGGGGTGGTCGGTTCAGCTTGCGGCACGGGAGTCTCGTCTGGCATGGGCGATTCCTTCGGAAGGGGGGTGGCACGGATTATAAGCTGTCCCGGCGCGTGACTCAAAAGTGCCGTGACCGCCTACCATCGGCCTTCGAGGCCGAGCGACACGCCCTGGAGCACGACGCTGCCGTTGGTCGTGAGGGTGCCCTGCGGCTCGTAGGCGCCGGACGGGATCAGCTGCTGTCCGCTGAGTTGTCGCGTGGGCTGTGCCAGGCCCGAGAGCCACATGCCGAAGTAACCAAGCCGCAGGTCGAGATTGCTTCGCAGCGGGATGACGCTCGTGAGCCCCACCTCGCCCACGAACGAACAGGTGGGCGGATGGTTGAGCGTGACCGTCGCGTAGGGCGACTGGAACGGCGCCGTGTTCACGTAGGAATAGCCCGACGACTGGACGGCGGCGTTGTAGTAGGCACCGGCCTTCACGAGCCCCTCGAGACGCAGGCCCTTCCCGCTGTTCCAGAGCATCGAGTCGATGCCGAGCTGGCCGCCGTAGAGGTTGTTGAGGCAACTCGTGCGGTAGGAGTCGGTGCCTGTGACGGCGGGGTCGTAGGGATCGGAGTATTGATCGGTCATGGTCAGGGTTTCCCGCCATTGCAGCCAGCGGAAGCCGAGCAGAAAGCGATTCGCGCCCCACCAGAGGGGCTCCCGGTAGTTGATCTCGCCCGACTGCAGGCTGCCCACCAGCTGGGCCTCCGCCGCGCTGATCGGTGGCGCCGGCGGGATGAGCCCCCACGAATTGCCGTAGATGCCCGGGTTGGCCAGGGCATAGCTATCGGTCTGGGGGGCCAGGGAACGCTGGGAGTAGAACGTGCCCGCCCAGAGATAGCCGGCGTCGAACCCGCGGCCGCAGTCATCGATTCTCGCCACCATCAGCCGGCCGGCGGCGGCGGGATCGCTCACGAGCTGATTCGCATCGAGGACGGTCGGGCCGATCGTGCCCAACGGAGGCGTCGGGGGATCGATCGTGCCGGGCGTGTAGTCGCTCAAGCTGGTGAACAGCGGCCTGCTGCTGGGGGAGCTGCGCCACAGCGCCAAGGCCTCGAACCGCGTCACCCAGCAGGCGTCGTCGCAGCTCCGGAAGCGGTCGGCGATGCCGTGCCACGTGGAGCCGTTCACGACGCTGCCGTCCGGTTCGACCGATGCCGCCGAGTCGTAGGCCATGAACTCGGGCGTCGCCGGCACGAACCCCTGCAGCCGCTCGCCCAGATTCTGCAACGCCCCTTCGACGCCGTCGCGACTGCCCCCGGGGCCGGTTGCGGCCCCGACCCCGGCATCGACCGGCAGGCCGATCTCTTCGGGGGCGCCCGGTTCGGGCGGCAGCGGCGGAGAGCCATCCGCGGGCATCGGGGCCGCCCCGACCACCACCGACGGCAGATCGGAGACCTCCAGGGCCCGCCCGCCATTTTCCCAGGCGGGCGCGGCGGCCGAAGTGCCGCTGCCGGTGACCACGGTGACAACCGCGAATGTGAATATTCCAACCCAGACCAATCGAGCCATCGGTGCTGCTCCCGTTCCGAACATGACGGTTCGTCGGGTTCAATCGGTCGTGCCGGTCGTAGGCCGACAGGTTTCCTGCCCGTTATTCGCGTCGGGCAGGATGGGGAGGATGGGGTGCTCGAGGCCGGGCAAAATGCGCGGGCAAGGCGAGCCTGTGGCGGGATCACGGGCCGCCCGTCACTCGAGCCCAGTCACTCGAGCCCGAAGGCGTCGAGGGCCTCGCCCGTGTGGCTGCGGAGCAGCGACTGGTCGCGGATCCAGCGGCGGGCGTGCACCACCAGATCCTCGGGCGGACCCTCGGCCACGATCCGGCCGCCGGCGGCCCCCGCTTCGGGGCCCATGTCGATCACCCAGTCGGCCGCCGCGATCACCTCGAGGTTGTGCTCCACCACCAGCACGGTGTTGCCCGCGTCCACCAGCCGCTCGAGCACGTGGAGGAGCTTCTCGATGTCGGTGAAGTGCAGGCCCGTCGTCGGCTCGTCGAGGATGTAGAGCGTGCTCCCCGTGCCCGGCTTGGCCAGCTCCCGCGAGAGCTTCACCCGCTGCGCCTCGCCCCCCGAAAGCTGCGGGGCCGGCTGGCCGAGCGTGACGTAGCCGAGCCCCACGTCGACGAGCGTCGAGAGAATCCGCGCGATCGCCGGCACCGTCTCGAAGAACCGCGCCGCATCCGCCACGCTCATCTCCAAGACATCGGCGATGCTCTTGCCGTGCCACTTGGCATGCAGTGTTTCGCTCGCATACCGCCGGCCCTTGCAGGCCTCGCACTCCACCCACACGTCGGGCAGGAAGTGCATCTCCACCCGCCGCTGCCCGAGCCCCTCGCAGGCCTCGCAGCGGCCCCCCGGCACGTTGAACGAGAACGTCCGCGGCGTGAACCCGCGGGTCCGCGCCTCCGGCACCTTCGTGAACAGCTGCCGGATGTGGTCGA
>JBJTSM010000470.1:0-4648 GCA_046076685.1 Planctomycetia bacterium
CTGCTGGAGGTCGATCGCCGCGGGCTCTTCTCGAATCTGCACGACCACACGCCGCTATCGCTCGGATCATCTTCCGCGGCCGACGGGTCGTCGTCGGCGTCGGGCACTTCATCCTCGTGGTCGTCGGCCGGCACGATGTCGAGCGAGAGCGGCGTGTGGTCGTGCAGATTCGAGAAGAGCCCGCGGCGATCGACCTCCAGCAGCACCGCGGCGAGCAGCGCGCACGGCTTGCCCGTGCGGCCGACGGTGGTGGTGGAGTGGCTTTCGAGCGACATGCCTCCCTTGCGCCGGGCCGAGAGTTCGAGCCGCACTTCCTGCGGCTCGCCGTCGGCGCCGTCGACGGTCGCGTGCACCTGCCCCACCCGCGGGCACCAGACCCGCTTGAGCGCGAGCGACCGTCCCTCCTTGACCGCCGCGGGTGCGAAGAGGTGGAACAGTCGTTTTTCGAGGCTCGTCATGCGGCAGACACCAATGGTGAGAGAGTGGTCGCGCGCACGAACCGACAGCGGGGGCGGTTCGCGCGCAACACGCGAGTCTACCCCGCCGGGGCTCGGGTTGGCGAGGGGCGGGCCCTTGTGGGGCTACCCGCCCTTCACCGTCGCGATCAGTTCGAGGACATTTTCCACCGGCGTCTGGGGCAGGATGCCGTGGCCGAGGTTGAAGATGTGGCCGGGCCGCCCGGCGGCCTGCGCCAGCACGTGCCGCGTCTGGCGGCGGACGGTGTCGCGGTCGGCCAGGAGCACCACCGGGTCGAGGTTGCCCTGCACCGCGCGGTCGTGGCCGACGAGTTTCCACGCATCGCCCAGTTCGATCCGCCAGTCGATGCCGATGACTGAGCCGCCCGCCCGGGCCAGCAGCGGGAGGAGCGAAGGATTCCCGGTGGCGAAGTGGATCACCGGCGCCCGCTGGGCCGCCTCGGCCAGCGCCGTACGGCTGTGCGGCAGCACGTAGCGGGCATAGTCGTCGGGAGAGAGGCAGCCCACCCAGCTGTCGAAGAGCTGGACGAGCTGGGCGCCGGCGTCGAGCTGCGCGACGAGGTAGCGGCTGACGGCGCGGGCGAGCCTGCCCATGATGTCGTGCCAGGCGGCCTCGTGGCGATACATGAACGACTTGGTGAGCAGCCAGGCCTTGCTGCCTCCCCCCTCGATGCAGTAGCCGGCCAAAGTGAACGGCGCGCCGGCGAAGCCGATCACGGGGATGGAATCGTCGAGACCGGCGCGGGTCGCCCGCACGCAGTCCATCACGTAACCGAGCTGGTCGAGATCCTCGAGCTCGCGGAGCCGGCGCACGTCGGCCGGCTCCCGCAGCGGGTTGTGGATGACCGGTCCCTCGCCCGCCGTGAATTCGAGCTCCATGCCCATCGGCTCGAGGATCGGAAGCAGGTCGCTGAAGATGATGGCGGCGTCGACGCCGAGCCGGTGCACCGTGGCGATCATCACCTCGGCGGAGAGCCGCGGGTTCTTCACGAGCCCCAGGAAGTCGACCTGCTCGCGCACGCGGCGGTATTCCGGCAGGTAGCGGCCCGCCTGCCGCATCAGCCACACCGGCGTGCGTTCCACCGGCTCGCCGCGGCAGGCCCGCATGAGCAGCGATTGCCGCCGGCGTTCGGCCGCGGAAAAGCCGCCGTCGGTGGCCGGCACGATCGCGGGGCGAGCCGGCTGGGGCTGGGCGGAGTCTGACATCAAGGGCTCGAACGGGTGGTCGCGGGGCGGAAGAAGTCGCTCGGCAGACTACAATAAAATCCGTCTCACCGCAGGGATCCGCATGATCGAATTCGTCTCGGGCATTTCCGTCGTCTGCTTCGCGGCGAGCTACGCCGTGGCACTGGCCTGCGAGGCCTCGCGGCTCGTGTTTCGCTCGGGCGTGCGGGGGGCGGCGATGATCGCCTTCGCCGTGGCGGGGCTCGTGGCCCACACCCTCTTTCTCGCCTGGCGGGCGGCCCATGAGCCGGCGGTGCCGCTGTCGAGCGCCTTCGACTGGTATCTCCTGGCGGCCTGGGTGCTGGCGGGCGGCTACCTCTGGATCACGATCGCCAATCCCCGCACACCCGTGGGGCTGTTCATGCTGCCGGTGGTGCTCGGGCTCATCGGCGCCGCGCAGCTTTCCAGCCGGGTGCCGTTTCCGCAGAGTCCGGCCACGCAGATCTGGGGGGCGATCCACGGCAGCTTCAACCTGGCGGCGAGCGTGGCCGTCGCGATCGGCGGCCTGGCCGGCGGCCTGTGGCTCATCCAGGCGGACCGGCTGGCACGCAAGCGGCCACCGCTGGGCAGCTTCCGCCTGCCGAGCCTGGAGCGGCTCGCCCACACCACCGACCGCACCCTCGTGATCGCCGCGTGGACGGCCGCCGCCGGATTCCTTTCGGGCATCGTCCTCAACGCCGTCAATCGGCGGCGCGGTCTGCTCGAGACGGTGCCCTGGAACGATCCCGTCGTGCTGCGCATGGCGGCGGTCGTGGCCTGGCTCGTCACCGCGGCCTTGGTGGTGCGGGCGACGCGTCGCCGGGCCGACGGTCCGCGGCTCGCCGCCCGGCTGTCGCTCGTCAGCTTTGTCGTGCTCACGGCCTCGATCCTCTGGGGGCTCTTCGGCGCAACGCGACACGGCGTGCCTCCGGTGCAGCCGGCCGCCGCTCGCGATGCGGAGGTGGTCCGATGACGCTGGCCTTCGTGGGCGGAACCCATCGCACCGTGCCCCTCGCGCTGCGGGAGCGGCTGGCCTTCTCGGCCGAACAGGCGGCCGACGCCCTGCGCCGGTTTCGCGATCGGTTTCCGGGCCGGGAGGGGGTGCTGCTCTCCACGTGCAATCGGGTGGAGTTCTATGCCGCCGGCGCGGAGGCCGGGGCGCCGCCCCCCGACGAACTGCTCTCGTTCCTCGCGGAGTGCCGCGGCATCGAGGAGAGCCTGCTTGCGCCCGTGCTGGCCGGCGACCGCGACGAGGCGGTCGTGCGGCACCTCTTCGGCGTGGCCGCCGGACTCGACAGCATGGTGCTCGGCGAGCCGCAGATCGTCGCGCAGGTGAAGCAGGCCTGGGCGCTTGCGCAGGAGAGCCGCACCTCCGGCCCACTCACCGGCGAGATGTTTCAGGCCGCGCTGCGGACGGCGAAGCGGGTGGCCACGGAGACGGCCCTCGGCCGCGAGCGGCTCTCGATCCCGAGCGTGGCCGTCGCCGACTTCGCCAGCGGCGTCTTCGAGCGGTTCGACGACAAGCGGGTGCTCCTGATTGGCGCCGGCAAGATGGCGGCCGAGACGCTCCGCTATCTGCGGCAGGCCGGTGCCCGCGACATCGTCGTCGTCAACCGCACCGCGGAGCGGGCGGGGGAACTGGCGGCGAGCCTGGGCGTGCGGGCCGGCCGGTTCGAGGACCTGGCGGCGGAGCTGGCCGCGGCCGACCTGGTGGTGAGCACGACGGGGGCGACACAGCCGGTCGTCAGCGAGGAGCTGTTCGCACGGACGGAGCCCGGCCGCGGCGGGCGGCCGCTGGTCGTGCTCGATCTCGCCGTGCCGCGGGACTTCGATCCCGCCATCGGCCGGAGGCCGGGCGTGTGGCTCTCCACGATCGACGACCTCGCCGCGGCCTGCGACGCCAACCGGAAGAGCCGGCAGCGGGAGATGCCGGCGGCGGTGGCGATCATCGACGAGGAGACGCAGCGGTTCATGGGAGACCTGCACCATCGCTCGACGGCGCCGGTGATCGAGCGGCTCCGCGCGGGCTGGAGCGAGACGGGCGAGGCAGAGCTCGACCGGCTGTTCCGTCGGTTGCCCGCGCTCGACGACGCCGCCCGCGCCGAGATCCGGCAGGCGTTCGACCGCTACGCCGCCAAGCTGCTGCATCCTCCGCTGGCCTCGCTGCGGAGCGAGAGCCGCTCAGGCCCGCCCCACGGCCTGCTCGACGCGCTCAAGCGGCTCTTTGACCTGAAGGACTGACTTCACGCGAACCCGCGGCATCCTGCCGAGCCAGCTTTGTCGGCCACCCAGGGCCGATGGCTTGGCCGACCTCCGGGCCTGGCGCCGTGGGTGATTCGAACGGATCCCGTCGCTTGCGCTCAGGGCTTTCATGGGAGCGGTTCCCGATACAAGCCCCCGGCGCAAGCCGGGGGATCGGCGGGTCGTTCGGTGCACCATCCCGTCGCTTGCGCTCAGGGCTTTTATGGGAGCGGTTCCCGATACAAGCCCCCGGCGCAAGCCGGGGGATCGGTCTCACGTGACGGCTCGGCATCCGCGCCCCCGCTGGCCGAAGCCTGATCGTCTATAACGGGCCCTTCACAAGACGTGATCCGTGCGCAACAGGAGGCATCATGCAGGGGCTCTCGACGGGACTGGCGGGCGAAGGCGGGGCGGCTCCGGCGGTGGCGGCGCCGGGCGTGCTCGTCATCCTCGGCGCCTCGGGCGACCTGACGAAGCGGCTGCTCATGCCGGCGCTCTACAACCTGGCCTGCGACGGGCTCCTGCCCGCCGACTTCGCCGTCGTGGGCATGGCCCGCCGGGAGCTGACCACGGCCGCGTTTCGCGAGCAGCAGCGGCAGGAGATCGAGCGGTTCAACACGCGCAGCACCTTCGACGCCGACCGCTGGCGGTGGCTCGAGTCGCGGCTGCACTACACCGCCGGCGAGTTCGACGACGCGGCCGCCTACGGTCGGCTGCGGGCGCTCGTG
>JBJTSM010000471.1:0-5438 GCA_046076685.1 Planctomycetia bacterium
GACGAGATCACGGCGAGGTTGATCCCGATCACGATCGCCAGCTGGTTGACGGTGACGAGCCGGCCACGCAGCCGCGGGGGCGAGAGTTCGGCGATGTACATCGGCGAGGTCATCGCGGCGAGGCCCACGCCCACGCCCCCCACCGCCCGCCACACGTTGAACTCCATGATCGAGCGGGGCAGCGCGGTGCCGATCGCCGACGCCATGAAGCAGATGGCCGCGACGGCGAGCGTGGCCCGCCGGCCGATCCGGTCGGCCAGCCACATGCCGGCCAGCGGCCCCGCGATCGAGCCGAGGATGGCGCTGCTCATGGCGAGCCCCTCGCCCGCCGAGTCGAGCTTGAACTGTTCTTTGAGAAAGGGCAGCGCGCCGCTGGCGATCGAGAGGTCGAAGCCGAACAGAAATCCCCCGGCCGCCGCGACGAGGGCGACGAGAAAGACGTAGGCCGTGCCGGAGATCTTCATGCGGGCGCCTGCGCCACGTGGCAATGGGCGAGGATGTCGGCCGGAGTGCCCACGTAGCCCGTGTAGAACGGTCCGAACTCGGCGTAGCGGGCGCTCGCCTCGTCGAACCGCATCGTATAGACGATCTCCTTGAGGAACTCCGGCCGCCGCGCCCAGAGCGTCACCCCCCACTCCCAGTCGTCGAGCCCCACGCTGACGGTGATGAGCTGGGTCACGCGGCCGCCGAACGTCATCCCGGTCCGGCCGTGCTCCGCCATCAGCCGGCTGCGTTCGGCGAACGGCAGGGAGAACCAGTTCTCCCCCACCTTCCGCTTCTTGTTCATCGGGTAGAAGCAGGCGTTGGGCCAGGGCGGCAGTTCGGGCTCGAGCCGCGCCCGCCGCATGTGGTCTTCGCGGGCGGCGTAGCCCTGCACCTTCGCCTTCCAGGTCGGGCTGTCGCGGGTCTCGCCCTCCACGATGAGCCGCTCGCCGAACTGCTCCACGGTGGGGACGTATTCGCTCACCTCCGTGAGGCCCACGAACGACCAGGTCGGCTCGATCGCCTGGCCCAAGGGGCCGGCCAGCAGCCGCTGATGCACGTCGTCCACCTTCAGCGGCGAAGGGTCCATCGCCATCACGCCGAAGTCGGCCTTGTGGCCGGGCACGATCCAGGTCTGCAGGCGGGTGGGGGCGAGCGGGCCGGCAGGGTCGAGCGCGTCACGGAAGGCCCGGGCCCCTTCCGCCAGGGCCTCGGGCGACATCTCCCCCAGGCGGGCCCGGTCGAACCGGTAAAAAAGGTGGCTCACGTGCCAGCCCTGAGCCGGGGACGTCGAGACCTCGCCCCCGGCCTGCTGGCCGGGGTGGGCGGCGGCGGGGCGTCCGGCGCCGGGGGGCGTTCCGTGGGCGTGAGGAGCGGTGGGCTGCATGAGTCGGCATCTCTCCGGGGCGGTCCGCCCCCGCACCGGAAAAGAAGCCGGTGCGCGGCGACGGGCGGCGTCGAGTGTACGCGGCCGTCCGCCGGATGCACAGCCGCTGTCGCGCCGCTCGCCGACGGCGGACGGTGCGTTTCCGGAGCGAAACCGATACGATGAGGGCAACGGGCCCGGGTGCGGCGTCCAGCCGATCCTGCCACCCCCACCACCGCCGGCTACGGCCGCCGGCACCAACCCGGCACTGACACACAGAAGGAGGGCCGAGATCATGGGACAGGTCATCGTCGATCCGCAGGAACTGCGGCGGTTCGCGTCGCGGCTGCGGGTCTTCAGCACCGAGGTGATGGCGCAGATGCAGGGTGTGCAGCGGCAGCTGGCGGCCCTGAGCGCCACCTGGCGCGACCAGGAGCAGCAGAAGTTCACCGAGGAGTTCGAGCAGCAGCTCGGCACCTTCGCCCGGTTCGTCCAGGCGACGGAAGACTACGTGCCCTACCTCATCCGCAAGGCCGAGCGGGTCGAGGAATACCAGCAGCAGCGTTAGAGCCGCACCGCGTTGCACCACGCCCCATGTCCACCCAGGCGGAAATCAAGTCGATCGAAACCCTCGCCTTCATGAAGGCGGCACTGGCGGCGTTTGGCCATGAGACCGGCCAGTCGCTCGCCGAAGTGGAACTGCAGGCGCAGCGGGTGGTCGACTGGATCTGCGTCGAGCAGGCGGCTTTCTGGAAGACCGAGGTCCGACGGTCGGCCGACGCCGTCAACCAGGCGATGAAAGACCTGACGCACTGCCGCACGTTCAAGAAGGTGGGCGACAACACGCCCGCCTGTACCGAGGAGAAAAAGGCACTCGAAAAGGCACGGCGGCGGCTCGCCCGCGCCGAGCAGAAGGCCGAGGCGGTGCGGCGGTGGACGCCCGTCGTGCGACAGCAGTTCCAGGAGACCGGCGTGCGGCTGACGCGGTTCCGCGAGGTGATCGACGTCGACTGCCCGAAGGCGATGGCCCGCCTGGAGCGGATGCTCGTCGCGCTCGACAGCTACACCCACACCGCCGCGCCGCGCGGCACGACGGCCGCCGCCGCCACGGCTGGCGAGGCCTCGGTCGCCCGCCCGGTCGAGGAGGGACCGGCCACCACCCGGAGTCCCGGCCCGGCCGCCACCGGTGCGGGCCGCGCCCCAGACCAGGACGGGAGCGGGACATGAACGCCGATCTCTCGAGCGGTGCGGGCAAGATGGCCCTCGCCCTGAAGCAGCTGCGGCTCAAGTGGGAGGCGGCCCGCGAGACCTGGGACGACGCCACCAGCCGGGCGTTCCACGAGGAGCACATCGAGCCTCTCGGCCCCCGGGTGAAAGAAACTCTCGAGGCCGTCGGCCGGCTCGCCGAGGTGCTCGCCCGCGCCTGCCGCGACGTGAGTGACACCGACGATTTCTGATCCGATTGCACCTCTCGACGCTCCGTGAGGAGCATGGATCCGCCACCGTGACCCACAACGCCTTCGATCGCGAACTCCTGCGTCGTCAGCTCCACCGTCTCCGCGAGGCCGCCTCCCAGCGGAGCCGGCTCGAGCACGAGATCACCGCGGAATTCGAGACCGAGACGGAGGCCGCGAAGCAGCAGGCGGAGGCCGCGCTGGCGGCCGCCGAAAAGCAGTTCGCCGGCACGATCGAAGCCCTCCGCCGCGAGCACGCCGCGGTGAACCAGAAGGCCGACGCCGACGCGGTGGCCGAGCGGGCGAAGCTCGACACGCAGCGATCGAGCTACGCGGCGACCGTCAATCGCACCTGCGAGAACGAACGGACGAAGCTGGCGGAAGACGCGCAGTTCGAGGCGAACTCGACGAAGGAAGTCTTCAAGGAAAAACGGGCCGAACCGACCAAGCTCCTGCGCCGGGCCGAGAAGGAGATGGCAGCCGTCTCCGCGCAGCTCGACGAAGCCGATGCCCGCACGCGAAAATTCCTGGCCGACCGCCGGATCGCCGAGCCGACCGCGACGGAGGCGGCACCGGCCGCGGAGCTGCCGTCGGGCGGGCAGTTGCTCCCGCACCTCGAGCAGCTGCGGGCCGCGGTCGCCGACACCGCCGCGAAGCTGCTGGGGCTGCGGGCCGCGGCGACGGCCTTCGCCGGAGGCACCCTGGCGGCCGCGATCCTGCTGCCGGTCGTCATGGGCATCGCCGCCGCCGTCGCTGCGTTCCTGCTCACCCCCGGCAGCCTGCCCGAAGCCCTCGTCACCAAGCTTGCCGCCGCGGGCGGCGCGCTCGTGACGATCGCGGGCGGCGGCGCTGGCGTGGGGCTCTGGCTCGTCGCCCGGATGCGGACGAAGGCCGGTGCCGAGGTGCTCGCGATGCGCACGGGCCTCGTGCGACAAGTCGACGAGGCCCGCCGCTGCCTCACGGCCGCCACGGGCTTCCTCAAGACGCGGCACGATGCCCAGCTCGCCAAGCTCGATGCCACGTTCGCCGCGGAGACCAGGCAGCGGAAGGAGAAGGCGGAGGCCGATCTCGCCGCGGTCACCGAAAAACGCGACAAGCTGCTCGCCGAGCTCGAAGCGAAGTACAAGGAGGCGGTGGACAAGGCGGAGAAAAAGCGGGCCGTCACGCGGGAGGCCGCCGAGAAGAACTACCCGCCCCGGCTCGAGGCCCTCGCCGCCGAGCGAACCGAGCGGCTCGCCCAGCTCGCCCGCACCCGCGACGAACGGCTCGCCGCCGCCGGCCGCCGCCGCGACGAACGCTGGCAGGAGATGACCGCCGCCTGGAAGACCGCCCGCACCGAGACCGCCGCGGTCTACGACGAGGCCAATCGCATCGACGCCGCCGCGTTTCCCGCCTGGGAACAACTGGCCACCGAGGACTGCCCGCTGCCCACGTCAGCGCCGCCGGGCCTGCGGTTCGGCCAGCTCGATCTGACGCTCGAGAAAGTCCCCGGCGGCGTCTCGTCGCGGCCGGAATTCAACGCCTACGGGCCGATCTCCTGGAAGCAGCCGGCGCTCGTCCCCTTCCCCGTCGAGGCGTCGCTGCTCGTGAAGACGACGAGCGACCAGAAGGAGATCGCCTCGGAGATGATGCAGGCGCTCATGCTGCGGATCGCCAGCGGCGTGCCGGCGGGCCAGACCCGGTTCACGATCATCGACCCGGTGGGGCTCGGCAAGCAGTTCGCGGGCTTCATGCACCTCGCCGACTACGACGAACTGCTCGTCACCAGCCGGATCTGGACGGAGCCGCCGCAGATCGAGCAGTGTCTGGCCGACATCACCGAGCAGATCGAACTGGTGATCCAGAAATACCTCCGCAACGAATACGAATCGATCGGCGACTACAACGCCGACGCCGAGGTCCCGGAGCCCTACCGATTCGTCGTGGTGGCGAACTTTCCCGCCAACTTCACCGAGACGAGCGCCCGCCGGCTGGCGAGCATCGCCTCCTCCGGCGCCCGCTGCGGCGTCTACACGATCGTCTCGGTCGACACGTCGCAGCACATGCCCTCGAACTTCAGCCTGGCCGATCTCGAAAAGCACGCCACCACGCTCGTGCTCAAGGACGGCGTTCCCACCTGGAGCGATCCCGACTTCGGGAAGTGGCCGCTCGCCGTCGAGCGGCCGCCGACGGACGAGGTGTTCACGCAGATCATCCAGCGGGTCGGCAAGGCTGCCAAGGCGGCCAAGCGGGTGGAGGTGCCGTTCGACCGCGTCGCGCCGAAGGAGGAGGAGTGGTGGACCGGCAGCACGGCCGGCGAGGTGCTCGCGCCGCTCGGGCCGGCGGGGGCCCGCAAGCTGCAGTACCTGAAGCTCGGCAAGGGCACGAGCCAGCATGCGTTGATCGCGGGCAAGACCGGCTCCGGCAAGTCGACGCTCATGCACGCGCTGATCACGAGCCTCGCGCTCAACTACAGCCCCAACGAGATCCAGTTCTACCTGATCGACTTCAAGAAGGGCGTGGAGTTCAAGCTCTACGACCACTACCAGCTGCCGCACGCACGGGTGATCGCGATCGAGAGCGAGCGGGAGTTCGGGCTGTCGGTGCTCGAGCAACTCGACCGCGAGCTGAAGCGCCGCGGCGACCTGTTCCGCGAG
>JBJTSM010000472.1:0-2200 GCA_046076685.1 Planctomycetia bacterium
GAAAAGCCGTCGCGCCAGCCGATCTTTTTCCCCTCGGCGTAGGTGCGGCCGGAGTAGCTCACCGCCACCTCGTAGATGCGGCAGCCGAGCCGGGCCACCTTCGCCGTGATCTCCGGCTCGAAGCCGAACCGGTTCTCCACGAGCGTGATCCGCCGCAGCACGTCGCTTCGAAACGCCTTGTAGCAGCACTCCATGTCGGAGAGGTTCAGGTTCGAGAGCATGTTGCTCAGCGTCGTGAGCAGCCAGTTGCCGAGCGCATGCCAGTAGTAGAGCACGCGGTGCGTCTGACCGAGGAACCGCGTGCCGAAGACGACGTCGGCCCGGCCGTCGAGCAGCGGGGCGAGCAGCTGGGGATACTCCCGCGGGTCGTATTCGAGATCGGCGTCCTGCACGATCACGATGTCGCCCGTGGCCGCGGCGAAGCCCGTCCTGAGCGCGGCCCCCTTGCCCGCGTTGCGGTCGTGCAACCGGAGCGTGAGCCCCGGCCGCGAGGCGGCGGTCTGCTCGAGCCACTCCCGCGTGCCGTCGGTCGAGCGATCGTCGACGACGACGATCTCCCGCGCCATGCCCTCCGGGAGCGGAGCCGCCTCGACCCGCTCGAGCACCTGCGGCAGGAGCGACCGCTCGTTGTAGACAGGGATCACGATGCTCAGCTTCACGGTCTCGGCTCCACGGGCTGCCTGCAGGATCGGGAGTATCACGCACCGCCGCCCCGCGCACAATCGCCCGCCACCCAGGCCACTTCAGTCGTCGCTTTCCGATCCCGGAAACCTCGCCGCCTGCGCCGGCGCCGCACCGCGGACGAGCGTCTCGAACAGCGGCTCGTCGAGGCGGTAGACGAGGATCGCGCCGTTGAGCACGACGTCGGGCGATCGCTCCCTGAGCTGGGCGAGCAGCCGGTGGTACTCGAGCTGGTGCAGGTCCTCGACGATCCGCGCGAGGAATTCGGGCGCGATGCCATACTGCTTCTGCCGCTCCTCCGGGGAAAGCGGAGTGAACAGCGCCAGGGCCCGCAGGCGATCCTGATACCGCTCCTCCCGCCGCGCCGTCCACGGCCCGAAGAGCCGCAGATAAACCCCCTGTAGGTGCGTGGCGCTGATGCAGTAGGTGCCGGGCTCGAGGGGCGGCAGTTTCGCGTCGTTGAAGACCGTGGGCAAGAGCGTCACCGCCGCGGCACCGGTCGGCTGCGGCGTGGAATCGAAGAGGCAGCCGTAGATGCGATGCTCGGGACCGCGGCTTCGGCGTTCCGCGGCGACGAACTCCTCGAGCGTGTAGTGCTCCTGCCCCCAGTCGAGATTGCTGTCGACGAGGTAATGCCAGGCCTCGTCCCGGCCGATGATCCCGTTGAAGAAGGCCAGGTAGTGCGGAAACGTCCAGAGGCACGTGAAGCCCGCCCACGCGACGATCGCCCACGGCAGCGACCGCAGACCGGCCTGCGCGCGGACAAGCGACGGCAATGCCCCCAGCAGGATGAACAGGGCCGGATAGACGGGCAGCAGATGCCGATGGCCGATGTTGAGCGTCGAAGTGACCGATGCCGCCCAGTAGATGGCCAGCAGTGTCAGGAGCGGCGTGAGCGGATACCAGGCTTGCTGGCCAGGCTCCGCCGGGGAAGGCCGCGGCAGGCGAAGCGCCAGCACCGGCAGCGGCGTCTTCACCAGGAACGTGAACGGAAAGTAGGTACGCCAGCCGACGACCGAGTACTCTCCGCACAAGAAACTCTGTCGCAGCAGCGTATTGAAGACGTGCGCCATGCCGTAGAGATAGCCCTCGGGCAACAATCGCTGCGCGCCGAGCCATGCCAGCAACCGTCCCTTCGAGCCGCCCAGTGCCGCGGCGGCGGCGTCGAGCGTGCCCCATCCGGCGAGTGCTCCGGCCGGAGCCGTTCGCAGGTTCATGGCCGCATAGCGAAAGCCGAAGGCCGCCCAGACGGCAAGCCAGGCCACAACGCAGACTGCGAGCAGGCAGAGCCCCATGACCGTCAGGAACACTGCCGCCGAGACACGTCGCCGACCGCCCGGCCACCCCACCTCCCAAGCCGGACCGCATCGCCATCGGACGGCCAGCAGGACGACGCCCACCACGACCTCCAGCGGCGCCGAAAATTTGGCGAGAAACAAGCCGGCGACCGCGACCGCCGCCACGGTCGCCGTGCGTGGCGACGGAAGCTCGAGCATCCGCCAGATCGCCAGCGTGCTCC
>JBJTSM010000473.1:0-7924 GCA_046076685.1 Planctomycetia bacterium
GGGGTTGAGACCCTCGTATTCGAGATACAGCCGGCCGGGATTCATGCCGATGTACGCCCCGACGCCGTCGGAGGCGGCCAGCAGCGTCTGCCCCTCGCCGATCGTCACCACCGACTCCCGCGGCGCGAACGGCAGCAGTTCGTGAAACCGCCAGACACCGCTGTAGGCCAGCGGGTCGCTCCGCCGCATCCACTTGCGTTCGAAGACCTCGAACGACGTGGGGGGCCGGATGCGATCCCAGTCGTACTCCACGTCGAGCAGGTTGCCGCAGATCGGGCAGGCGGTCAGCACCTCGTCCACCGAAAACGTGGCGCCGCAGGCAGGGTCGATGCACTGCTGAAACGCAAGATCGGTGCGGGCGGCGACGGTCACAGGACGGCACTCCACGAACGCCAGAGAAACGAACGCCAAACCAACGAAAGTCAGCGCAACAAAAACCCTCTGGCCATTTTTCGGCATGGGCGTGCCGGCGGCTGTGGAAAGAGTTTTACCTCGCCGACGGGGCAGGGAGACCGTAGGCAGGCCCCCAAAGACTAGGTCAAGGTTTTCGGGCCAGCAAGGGTTTTCCGGGGGCGGATCTGCCGCTTGAAGCCGCCCCGCGTGGGCCCAGCCCGGCGCAAAGCCTGCCAGTTTGACAGCCCGCGGATGAGCTGGCTAATATGAGGGGCTGCACAGACGAAGGATTCGCATCCGGGCTGCAGGCGGTACCGGACGGCTCCCTCGCCTCCTGAACGGGAACTATTCCCATGAAATCGGCAGAGACCAAGGCGTTCAAGGCGACGCTCCAGGCGATGCGGGCCAGGCTGCGTGGCGACGTCACCACGATGGCCGACGCGGCGCTTCGCAAGACCCGTTCGGAATCGAGCGGCGACCTGTCGAGCATGCCGATTCACATGGCCGACATCGGCTCCGATGCCTACGAGCAGGAGTTCACGCTCGCCCTGATGGCCACCGAGGAAGACACGCTCGACCTTGTCGAGCAGGCCCTCGAGCGGATCCGCGCCCGGCGGTATGGCACCTGCGAGGAGTGCGGCGGCGTGATCGCCAAGAAGCGACTGGAGGCGATCCCCTTCGCCCCCACCTGCATCCGCTGCGCTGAAAAACTGGAGAACGGCGGTCCGGACGGCGGCGCGGCCGGGCGGCCGCGGCAGCCTCGCTGACCGTCCGCCGGCCGTCCCTTTCCCCTCACCGGCTGCCATGCCCCACCACCGCGGCTGGTTTGTGTTCGCCATCATCGCCACGCTGGCCGCGGGGATCGACCTGGCGACGAAATCCTATCTCTTCGGCCGGCTCGGGCTGCCCGGCGAGCAGCCGGGCATCGTGCTCGTGCCCGGCATGCTCGCACTCGAGACCAACCTCAACGAAGGGGCGCTCTTCGGCATGGGGCAGGGGTTCGGCGCCGTGTTCGCCGCCGTCTCGCTCGCCGCCATCGCCGGCATCCTCTGGATGGTCTCGCGGCCGGCCACGCGGGGCGATCGCTGGCTGCTCCTCGCGCTCGCCCTGATCACCGGCGGCATCATCGGCAACCTCTACGACCGGCTCGGCCTGCCCGGGCTCCTCTGGCACGCGCCGCCCGAACGCCGGGGCGAGCCGGTGCTGGCGGTGCGTGACTGGATCCACTTCAAGCTCGACGGCATCATCGACTGGCCGATCTTCAACCTCGCCGATTCGTGGCTCGTGATCGGCGCGGGGCTGATGCTGCTGCTCTCCCTGCGGTCGCCGCCCGCCGGGGAGACAGAGCCCGGGGAAGGAGCCGCACCGTGAGCACCGGAACCACTCCCGCGATCGATCCACCGCCCGAGGGCGACGTGGCCCGCCGACTCGAGATCGCGCTGGCCGCCGTCCGCGCAGCCACCGAGACGACCCGCCGCTGGTTCAACGCCCCCGATCTCGCCGTCGTGGAGAAGGACGATCGCTCGCCGGTCACGGAGGCCGACAAGGCCGCCGAGGCGATCCTCCGCGATCGGCTGCTCGCCGCCTTTCCGCACGACTCGTTTCTCGGCGAGGAGTCGGGCACCGTCGCCGGCACGTCGGGATTCGAGTGGGTGGTCGATCCGATCGACGGCACGAAGTCGTTCATCCGCGGCGTGCCGCTCTATGCCACGCTCGTCGGCTGCCGCCACGAGGGCAGGGGGGTGCTCGGCGTGATCGCGATCCCGGCGCTCGACGAACTGGTCTACGCCGCCAGAGGCCGCGGTGCCTGGCACTCCCTCGGCGGCGGCACGCCCGTGCGGGCCCGCGTCTCGTCGCGGAACCGGCTGGCGGAATCCCTCCTGTGCACGAGCGACTTCGTGTCGTTTCGGCGGCGGCCCGACGGCGCCGAGAGGGGCCGCGAGGCCCGCCGCCGGCTCGAGGACGCCTGCCTCGTCAACCGCACCTGGGGCGACGGCTACGGCTACCTGCTCGTGGCCACCGGCCGTGCGGAGGTGATGATCGACCCGATCATGAACGCCTGGGACGCGGCCGCCGTGGAAACGGTCGTCACCGAGGCGGGCGGCAGGTTCACCGACTGGCAGGGCAGGCCCCGGATCGATTCGGGCGACGGCGTGGCCACCAACGGCCTGGTGCACGACGAAGTGCTCCGCCTCGTGGCCCCGTAGGCCTTTTCCGCCGCTCATCTTGCGGGAAACGGCCGAATGGCTATCCTGTGGGATTCCGTTTCCTCACTTGACCCCCTCCTTCAACGAGTTGTTCCCGTGGCACGTTCCTGTCAGGTCTGCGGCAAGGGTTTCTCCGTCGGCAATCAGGTCACCATTCGCGGCAAGGCGAAATACCTCGGCGGCGTCGGCACCAAGGTCACGGGCATCAGCCGCCGCAAGTTCAAGCCCAACCTGCAGCGGCTCCGCGTCACGGTGAGCGGCACAAACACCTCCATGCTCGTCTGCACGCAGTGCATCAAGGGCGGCAAGGTGGCCAAGCTCGTCCGGCAGAAGCCCTTCCGGCTGCCGACCGTGGAAAAGACGAAGGCCGTCGCGGAGGAGGCGGTGCCGTCGGGTCCCCGCGCCCGGCCCTGATCCCCGCCGCATCGTCGGCACCGACACGAGCCACCCCCGACACGACCGAGCCCCAGCGTGAGCACTCCACCGCAGCCGATGACGGCGAAGGACGTCGCCAAGGTCGCATCGCTGGCGCGGCTCGCCGTCTCCGCCTCCGACCTCGAACGGATGACCGGCGAACTCTCGAAGATCGTCGGCTTCGTGTCGATGCTCGGCGAGCTCGACACGTCCGACGTGTCGCCGCTGGCCCACCCGCTCGACACGCAGAACGTCTTCCGTGACGATGTGCCTGCCGCCTCGCTTTCCACGGCCGAGGCCCTGCAGTCGGCGCCCCGACACGATGGCGAGTGCTTCCTTGTGCCGGCCGTGCTGGGAGACTCGGGAGCGGCGTAGCCTCCCGCGCTTCCAGCCGGGCCCCGCCCCGTTCGGCCGCCGCCCGCGACCGCCCCCACCCCATGCAACCCACCGAACTCTCCGCCGTCGACCTCGTGGCCGCCCTGCGGCAGGGCGACATCACGGCCGTGCAGTGCGCGACCGCGTTCCTCGACCGGATCGAGGCGACCAACGGCACGATCAACGCCTTCCTCGCCGTCGACCGCGAGGGGGCACTCGCGCGGGCGGCCGACATCGACGCCCGCCGGAAGGCCGGCAAACCGGTCGGGGCCCTGGCCGGCCTGCCGGTGGCGCTCAAGGACGTGCTCTGCACGGCCGACATGCCGACCACCTGCGCCTCGAAGATGCTCGCCGGCTACCGGCCGCCCTACGACGCCGAGGTGGTCACCCGGCTCCGCCAGGCCGACGCCGTGTTTCTCGGCAAGACCAACATGGACGAGTTCGCGATGGGCGGCTCGAACGAGAATTCCGCGTTCGGCCCGGTCCGCAATCCATGGG
Source organism: Planctomycetia bacterium (assembly GCA_046076685.1). Taxonomy (GTDB): domain Bacteria; phylum Planctomycetota; class Planctomycetia; order Pirellulales; family UBA1268; genus CAMCQY01. Next base: position 3,888 of record JBJTSM010000473.1, read on the forward strand.
ACAGGTCGCGGGCGCCGGGCTGATCGAGCGGCGGCTCGGCCGCCTGCGTGGCGGCCGACATGGCGGCCGTCGCCATCGGCTCCGACACCGGCGGCTCGATCCGTCAGCCCGCCGGCCTCTGCGGCATCACCGGGCTCAAGCCGACCTACGGCCGCGTCAGCCGCCGGGGCCTGATCGCGTTCGCGTCGAGCCTCGACCAGATCGGGCCGATGGCCCGCAGCGCGGCCGACTGTGCTCTCGTCATGGAGACGATCGCCGGCCACGATCCGGGCGACTCCACGTCGCTGGCCGCCGACGTGCCGCGCTACACCGACCTACTTGACAAGCCGCTGGCGGGCGTGCGGATCGGCCGCGTGCCCGAGCACTATGCCGAGGGCCTCGACCCCGAGGTGGCCCGGGGCGTGGAGGAGGCGTTCGCCGTGCTCAAGGCCGCCGGCGCCACCATCCACGACGTCGCACTGCCGCATGCAAAATACGGCATCCCCACCTACTACCTGATCGCCCCGTGCGAAGCGTCGAGCAACCTCGCGCGATACGACGGCGCGCACTATGGCCATCGTTGCCAGGATCTCGGCCGCCCCGTAGCCGATGCGGCCAGCGGCTTCGAGTCGCCGCTGGTGGAGATGTATTGCCGCAGCCGCGCCGAGGGGTTTGGGCCGGAGGTGAAGCGGCGGATCATGCTCGGCACCTACGCGCTCTCCGCCGGCTACTACGACGCCTACTACGCCAAGGCCCTGCGGGTGCGGCGGCTGATCCGGCAGGACTACCTCGACGCCTTCCAGTCGGTCGACCTGATCGGCGGCCCCGTCTCCGCCACGCCGGCCTTCAAGCTCGGCGAGAAGACGGACGACCCGCTGGCGATGTACCTGGTCGATCTCTACACGGTGGGCACGAACCTGGCGGGCGTGGGTGGCATCTCGTTCCCCTGCGGCTTCACGAAGTCGGGCCTGCCGATCGGCTTCCAGCTGCAGGCGCCGCCGCTGGCCGAGCCGCTGCTCCTGCAGGCGGCCGACCGGTTCCAGCGGCTCACCGACTGGCACCGCCGCCGGCCGAAGGCCGCGGGGGAGGCGAAGGCATGAGCAGCGCCCCCTACACGACGATCATCGGTCTCGAGGTGCACGTGCAGCTCCTCACCCGCACGAAGCTCTTTTGCGGCTGCTCCACGAAATTCGGCGGGCCGCCGAACACGCAGGTCTGCCCGACCTGCCTCGGCCTGCCCGGATCGCTGCCGGTGATGAACCGCCACGCCTTCGAGCTCGCCCTGCGGGCGGCGCTCGCGCTCGAGTGCAGGATCGCGCCGTTCACGAAGTGGGACCGGAAAAACTATTTCTACCCCGACCTGCCCAAGGGCTATCAGATCAGCCAGTTCGACCTGCAGTTTTCGAGCGACGGGTTCCTGGAGGTGGTCGACCCGAAGGGGGCCTTCGAGCCGCGCCGGGTGGGCATCGTCCGCGTGCACCTCGAGGAGGACGCGGGCAAGAGCATGCACGACGAGGCGGCCGGCACGGGCGACAGCCGGATCGACCTGAACCGCGCCGGCACGCCGCTGTGCGAGATCGTCACGCAGCCCGACCTCCGCAGCCCGCAGGAGGCACGGGCCTGGCTCAACGAGCTCAAGCTCCTGCTCGTCTATCTCGGCGTGAGCGACTGCAACATGCAGGAAGGCAGCCTCCGCGTGGACGCCAACGTCAACCTCCACATCCCGCAGCCCGATGGCCGCGTGGCCAAGACGCCGATCGTCGAGATCAAGAACATGAACAGCTTCCGCTCCGTCGAGCGGGCCCTCACCTACGAGGCCGCGCGGCAGTGGGAGGAGTGGCAGGCGACGAGGGCGGAGATGGGCCGGACTCCGAAGCAGACCCGCGGCTGGGACGACCCGGCCGGCGTGACGCTGGCCCAGCGGCACAAGGAGGAGTCGAGCGACTACCGCTACTTCCCCGAGCCCGACCTCGTGCCGGTGACGGTCTCGGCGGAGCGGATCGCCGAACTCCGCGGCTCGATGGGCGAGCCCCCCGTGCGGCTCCGCAAGACGCTCGCGGAGAAGTGGAGCATCTCGGCCTACGACGCCGACGTGCTCGTGAACCAGGGCCGCGAACTGGTCGACTACTTCGAGGAGCTGGCCGCCGCCGTGGGCGAGGGGAAGCTGGCCAGCAACTGGATGCAGCAGGACGTGCTCCGCATCCTCAACGAAACGAGCGGCACCGTCGCCGCCTTCCCGGTTCGGCCGGCGGGGCTCGCCGACCTGATCGGCCGCGTGAAGCGGGGCGACTTCGACACGAGCCGCGGTCGCGAGATCTTCGCGGAAATGGTGACGAGCGGCCGGCCGGTGGACGAGGTGGTGGCGAGCATGGGCATTTCAGCCGTGAGCGACGACGACGTGATCGCGCTGTGCCGCGAACTGCTCGCCGCCAACCCCAAGATCGTGGCCGACGTGAAGGGGGGCAAGGAGCAGGCCGCCGCCGGGCTCATCGGGCAGGCCAAGAAAAAGAACCCCAACGTCAACCCGGGCAAGGTGCGGTCGATCTGCCTCGACCTGATCCGCGGGATGGACTGACGGCCCGAGCGACATGCCCCGCATCGTCACGCTCACCACCGACTTCGGCTCCGGCAGCGGGTATGTCGCGGAGCTCAAGGGGCGGCTCCTGCACGCCCGGACGGCCTTCACGCTCGTCGATCTCTCCCACGACGTGCCACCCCACGATATCCGCGCCGCCGCCTGGCTCGTAGGGCAGGGCTGCCCGGCCTTTCCCCCGGGCACGCTCCACATCGTGGTCGTCGATCCGGGCGTGGGCACCGACCGCGGCCTCGTCTGGGCGCGGCTGGGCGATCCCGACTGCCGACAGGAGTTTCTCTGCCCCGACAACGGCCTGCTCACGCTCGCGGTGCGACGGCTGCCACTCGCCCTGGCACGCAGGCTCCCCGTGCCGGCCGCCGCGGCGGCGACGTTTCACGGCCGCGACGTGCTCGCCCCCCTCGCCGCGCGATTGCTCGATGGCCTCGCCCCCGAATCGCTGGGCGAGCCGGTCGACCGGCTTGCCAGCCTGCCGTGGCCCGAGCCGGTGGAAACGCCTGCGGGAATCCGCGGCGAGGTGATCCACGTCGACGCCTTCGGCAACCTCGTGACGAACCTGCCCGCGTCGCTCCTGCCGCGGCTCCGGGCTGCCGGCCGGCTTCGCGTGGGCGAACACGAGATCACCACGCTCGTGCGGACCTACGGCGAGGCGGCTGCCGGCACGGCCGTCGTGCTCGTCGGCTCGCAGGGTTTCATCGAGGCCGCCGTCGTCGAGGGCCGCGCCGACGCACGGCTCCAAGCCCGCATCGGCACGCCGGCGGAAATTCCCAAGCCGGCCCGCGATGACTGACGTGCCACGCGACGATCAGCGGGGCTGCATGAGCAGTTGCTGCACGAACTGCAGCCGCACGCCGCCGACGCGGTCATACCGCGCCTGCAGGTCGGCCAGCTGCGCCGGCGTGGGGGCCGTGCCGTAGAGCTGCCGAAACACGTCGGTGACGTAGAGATCGCGGTTCGACCGCTGCCGCTCGAAGTATTCGGAACTGCTGAGGATGCCGGCCTGCACATCGGTGAGCGACTTGCCCTGCTGCAGATCGGCCAGCCAGACCTCGGTCTCGTAGGGCCGCGGCGGACGGCCCAGGTAGGACTGGATCCACTGCTGGATCTGCGCCGCCGGGGCCACCGCATTCGCCGCGGGAGCCGCCTGCTGGGCCAACACGAGATCGATCCGCTGCTCCCGATCGAGCGCGGGAACAGCGACCGGCGAAACGGTCTGCAGGAGCACCCGGCCGCCATCCTCCACGCGGGCATCGACCGCATAACGGTGCGCCGGCGTGGCCGCCGGCGGGTCGAGCCGATACGAGACCGGAAAGCCCCGCGCGACCGGCAATTGCCCCTGCGTGAGCGCCACGTCGCGCCACTGTGGCTCGGTGATGTCGAGCAGCCGTACGGTGATCACGGCGGTCGAAGGCACCTGCACGCCCTGTGCGGTCGTAAGCACACCGGTGATGGCCCGCGACGCGGA